>NZ_JANMZH010000391.1:0-92185 GCF_031383065.1 Microcoleus sp. OTE_8_concoct_300
AAATCAACAGCTTGATTCTCAATAGGTACGAAAATAAAAGCTTTCAGGGTTTCTTAATAAGAATGGATATTTGATGATTATTCGATCAAATGGTTACACCGTATAGGTTTTACTGCTTTTCACATGACCTGAATCCTTACAGTTTATCAATCCATTCCTCGATGGATTGAGTCAGGGTTTTATTTTTCTGTTTGGCAATTCTTCTGAGGTTTTTAAGCCTTTCTGAGTCAACAGGAAGACTCAATCTTTTCTTCATAGATGGGTAGCCAATGAGTAGCCATCTCTGCTACGATAATTAACATGAAAACTCTGAAGTTCAAGCTCTACAATCATCAGCAAAATAGATACCTCAAGCGGTCAATAAATGCTGCCGGGGTAATCTATAACCATTGTATTGCCCTCCATCGTCGGTACTATCGGATGTATGGCAACCACTTGAATTGTGCTAAACTTCAGAGCTACAGGGTCAAATTGCGAAAATGTAAGCCGTTTTGGCAAACCGTCGGTTCGCAAGCAGTCCAAGAACTTTGCCAAAGCATTGAAAGGGCGTATCTACTGTTTTTCAAGCATCACAAAAAAGGAGTCTCGCCCCCCGGATTCAAAAAAATCAAGAAATACAAGTCATTCACCCTGAAGCCCGCCGGATATAAGTTTATCGGTGGCAACTGGGTAAAAATTGCCAATTGCGTGTATCAGTATTGGGATTCTAGAGAGATTGAGGAAACGGTCAAAACCTTAACCATTAAGCGAACCGCATTAGGCGAGTTGTTGATGATTGTGGTTGTTGACGATGTCAGCGAACCTGAAGGAAAATTCAAGACGGGTAAAATCGCTGGTTTTGACTTGGGTTGGAAAACATTTCTCACTATCTCGCATGGAACAAAAATCGAATCACCACAATTTCTGAAGCAATCCATTAACGCCATTAAAACAGCAAGTTGTCAGCATTCTCAGAAACGGAAAGAATCGGCAAACCGAGAACGTGCTAGAAAAAACCTTGTTCGCAAGCATGAGGATGTGGCAAATCGCCGCTGTAATTGGTTCTGGAAAATGGCACATGAATTGACAGACAAATTTGATGTGCTGTGCTTCGAGACACTTAATATCAAAGGGATGCAGCGTCTTTGGGGTCGCAAAATATCAGACCTGGCATTCGGAGAGTTTCTACAAATTCTCCAATGGATTGCCACTAAAAAAGGCAAACACGTTGTTTTCCTCTGGCGATGGTATCCGTCGAGCAAGACCTGCTCCGATTGCGGTCATGTTCTCGAAAGCCTAGATATATCGGTTAGAGAGTGGCGTTGGTCGTTTTGTCAATCTATTAAGGGACAGGATGAAAATGCCGCCTTGAACATTCAAGCTGTTGGGGCATCAACGGTTAGGTTAGGCGATGTCAGACAGGCTATGCCTGCAATTGCTGTTTGATCCTAGAATCCCCGTCGTAAACGCTGGGGAGTATGTCAATAGATGATGTATTGAAGATTCCCAAGATTGGGGAGGTCAAGACAAAATTGCATCGGATGTTTGAAGGAAAGTTAAAAACAGTCACTATCAGCATGGGCAAGACAGGGAAGTATTACGCTTCTCTCTTGTTTGATGATGGACTGCCTGAATTAGAAATTAGCTCAGAGGGTAAGGCAGTAGGGCTTGAGGTGGGGCTAACCCATTTTGCTATCATTTCTGACGGCTCCAAGTTTGACAATCCCAAACCCCTCAAGGATCGTGAGAAAAACCTTAAGCGTAAGCAGCACTCGCTTTCACGCAAAGAAAAAGGGTCAAAGCGTCGGGGGAAAGCAAGACGGATTGTGGCACCAGTCCATGAGCGGCTCGCCAATACTCGTAAAGACTTCCAGCATAAGTTATCTCGCCAACTTGTGAACGACAACCAAGTCATAGTCGTCGAGAATGTGGCAGTCAAGAACATGGTGAAGAATCACTGTTTAGCCAAAGCAATGAGCGATTGTGGTTGGTCAGAATTCACCCGACAACTAACATACAAGGCTCAAAAAGATGGGAAGACCTACCTAGAAATGGGGCGGTTCTTTCCATTAAGTAAGATTTGTCATGTAGACCTCAATCAGGTAGGTAGCTTGCCTCTTAATGTGGGGAGCTGGACTTGTTCCAAATTTCAGGAAAAGCACGATCGAGATGTAAACGCAGCTATCAATATTCTCCATGAAGGCTTACGTCATGAAGGCTTACGTATATTAGCGTTGGCAACCAGTGCTACTGCCAGTGGAGGCAATGTAAGACCTCATGTTGTGCGGAACTCTTCCGTATCTGAGGCGGTTGCCGTTGAAGCCCGAAGCCCGCGCTCTATGGCCTAGCAATGAGCGTCCGGTTCACATAGATTGGCTTCAAATAAATACAAAAATTGTCGAGCGGTGCTAATCGATGTTCGATCTAGATTTATTTTTTTACTTTGAGATTCTTGCATATCTTCTGGGATTATCGGCGACTTTAGCCTTGGCGTCCGCGATTTATCTCAAGTGGCAGCGCAAACCCCCTAGTCTCCCTCTGGCCCCAGAGAAACGGCCGTTGGCAGAATTAAACCCCGAGGATTTATCTGCGAGATTGAAAATTCGGAAAAACTTTGGGATTTTCCCCAACTCAAATCTGTGGCCGCCAACTGACAGGTTCTTGGGTCCAGTTTTAGGTATGGGCCGCGCTCTATTATTAGCCCAGCAACAGCGCCCAACTGTGAATTCTTCGCCTCTTGTCGGGCCTGGAAGCATCAAAACCCTAAGTCGGAGGATTTCGGGTGCGATGGGGGAAAATCGCGATCGCCCGAAGGCAGACAATCCTCCCAAAGTCACTGCTTGCCCCCAATTAGAGGAAGACTTGCTCGGCGAAATCCTAGCAGGTACTGATTCGCCGGGGGGAGCAGATTTATTTGATGCCTTAGTTCGCCACTTAGCCTCAGCACTCGGAGTTTGCAGCGCCGTGGCTGCCAAATCGATTAAGTCGATGGCAGGCGCCGATTCTGCTCTCGATAGATTGCAAGTTATCAGTTTTTGGAGCAATGGACAGTGGCAGCCAAACTTTGAGTGCGATACTGCCAATACTCCCGAAGCGCTGGCGATCGAGCAGGGAATGTACTGCTGTCCCGACGGCCTCCTGGAAACCTTTCCAGAAGACCGCAGACCCGTAGTTACAGGTGCGCGCAGTTTCCTGGGAGTCTTGCTCAAAAACTCTTACGGCGAACCTTTAGGCATTATTTGTATTTTCCACGATCGACCCCTCCCGGAAGCACATCTTGCCAACTTCCGACTAATTATCAGCATCTTTGCCGGACGAGCCGCCGCCGAATTAGAGCGGGAGCGCCTAGAAGCAGCACTGTACACTGTAGAAGCGAAATACTGCGCCCTTGTAGAACAAATGCCGGCTGTCACCTACATTTCTCCCCTCAACCAGACGGCGGCCAAACTTTATATCAGCCCGCAAATCGAGACTTTTCTGGGTTATTCAGTAGCTGAATGGAGGGAAGACCCCGACCTGTGGCTGAAACTCGTTCACCCAGAAGACCGCGACCGCGTGTTAGTTGAAAATGCCACACAGAAATTTACCGATGGAGAAGATATCTTCTGCGAGGGGTCGCTGGTTTCAGAATACCGCGCGATCGCCCGCAACGGCCGAGTCGTCTGGTTCCGCGATCAAGCAACGGCAGTTCGCGATGAAGCAAGCAAGTCCGTCATCCTTCAAGGCGCAATGTTTGACATCACGGAGACTAAAGTAGCTGCCAGCGCGCTGCTAGAAAGCGAATACCGCTATTACACCTTGGTAAAAATACTGCCGGTCGGGATTTTCCGCGCGGACCCTGCTGGAGATTGCTTGTACGTCAACCAGCGATTTTTGGAGATGGCGGGGCTGACTGTGGCAACGGCACTGGGCGAAGGTTGGGCGCAAAGTTTACATCCCGAAGACCGATCGCGCGTTTTGAGCCAGTGGTATCGCGCTGTCATAGACAAGTTGCCCTCTAAGTTAGAGTACCGCTTTTGCAACGGGGACTTGATCACCTGGGTATTTTGGCAAGCAGTGCCAGAAATTGCCAAAAGCGGGGAAGTTGTGGGCTATCTCGGCACGTTGACCGATATCAGCGATCGCAAGCAGGCAGAATTCGCGCTGCAACAGGCCGAAGAGAAATACCGCAGCATCTTTGAAAATGCGATCGAAGGCATTTTCCAGGCAACGCCTGACGGACGCTACCTCAGCGCTAACCCTGCTTTGGCGAGAATTTATGGCTACGAGTCGGCCGCTGAATTGATCGCGAAGATACGCAACATCGACCGCCAAGTCTACGTCGATCCCAAGCGTCGCGTCGAGTTTTTGCACGCGATCGAAAAACACGGTTTTGTGTCAGAATTTGAGTCCCAAGTTTACCGCGCTGACGGCACCACTATCTGGGTTTCCGAGAACGCCCGGGCTGTTCGGGGCCCTGGCGACAACTTGCTTTACTACGAAGGTACTGTCGAAGATATCACCGTCCGCAAAATAGCAGAAGAGAAGTTAGTACACGATGCTTTGCACGATACGCTAACCGGTTTGCCCAACCGAGCTTTATTTATGGATCGCTTGGGACACGCGATCGACCTTTCAAAACGCCGCCCCGAGGTTTTGTTTGCGGTGCTGTTTATCGATCTCGATCGCTTTAAGGTTGTTAACGACAGTTTGGGGCATTTAGTGGGCGATCGGTTGCTGATCGCGATCGCGCAGCGCCTGGCCATCTGTTTGCGCGCTGGAGATACGGTTGCGCGTCTCGGCGGCGACGAATTCGCTATTTTGCTGGAAAATATCAAAAGCACCGAGGATGCCAGCCAAATTGCCGAACGAGTGCAAGCGGAACTGGCACAGCCTTTTTACCTTAACGAGTATCAAGTTTTTACCAGTGCTAGCATTGGGATTGTTTGTTCTGGTTTTCCTGGGCCTCCAAGGGAAACCGGCAAACTGTCGAACCCCGGAAATCAGGGAAATAGCGATCGGGAAACTTCTTTGTCTGGCTTATCTTCCGACTCTTCTGTTCCCAATGTCCCCTTCGCAATATTGTACGATCGACCTGAAGAACTGCTTCGAGATGCAGATGCTGCCATGTATCATGCTAAGGGATTGGGCAAAGCTCGTCACGAAGTTTTTGACTTAAGTATGCACACTCGCGCCGTCGCCCTTTTGCAACTGGAAAACGACCTGCGGCGCGCTTTAGACTCCGAGGAATTTCAGCTTTACTATCAGCCGATCGTGTCTCTAACTAGCGGTACAATCAGCGGTTTTGAAGCGCTGCTGCGGTGGTATCACCCGCAGCGGGGTGTCGTATCTCCCGGCGAGTTTATTTTAGTAGCAGAAGAAACTAGATTGATTATACCTATTGGTTGGTGGATGATGCGATCGGCTTGCCGTCAGATCCACCAGTGGCACCAAAAATTCCCAGCTACTCCGCCGTTGACTGTCAGCGTCAACCTTTCTAATCAACAATTTAAACAACCGGATTTAATCCATCGCATTCGCGAAATTTTACAAGAAACTCAGCTTGACCCCCGCACTTTTAAGTTAGAAATTACTGAAGGCGTCATTATGGATAATGCCGAATCAGCAGTCGCTATCCTCGCGGAATTGAAAAAATTACAAATTCAATTATATATTGACGATTTCGGCACTGGCTATTCTTCTTTGAGCCGCCTACACACTTTTCCAACTGATGCTTTAAAAATTGATCGAGCTTTTGTGAGTCGCATGACTGAAGATAAAGGAAACGAAGCTATTGTACAGACTATTTTAATTTTAGCCAGTCATTTAGGCATGGATGTAATTGCTGAAGGAATCGAAACCCTCGAACAGCTTAATTTACTCAGAGCACTGCAATGCGAATACGGACAAGGATTCTTTTTCTCAAAGCCGGTAGACAGCATCGCAGCTACACTTTTGATAGAAAGTCAACCTGAATGGTAATTTGACTGTTGACTGTTGACTGTTGAGGGTTGAGGGTTGAGGGTTGAGGGTTGACTGTTGACTGTTGAGGGTTGACTGTTGAGGGTTGAGGGTTGACTGTTAACCTTTGGCTTTTTGTTTTAGTGAGTTAAGATAAGCATTAAGTTTTGGTGAAAGTTCATTTAATAAGGGATGCAGGCGATCGCTCTGTTCTTGAGTTAAAAGATTTCGAGCTCCGTCAAGTCTTAACCAGTGTCTTGTTTCGTTTAATGAACCTCGGGCAATTTTCACAAAACGCTGATTATCTTGGCAGCTATAGCGTCCATGTCCTTCTGCAATATTAGCACCAACACTATCAGCCGATCGCACTATTTGTTTGCCCATCGTATCCTTCGTAAACTCGTCCCATTTTTTAACAATAAACCATATTTCGTTTGATATTTTTTCTGCTAATATCATGTCCGATCGATCGCGCATCATACATAGTCGGGGCGGGTTTTTGAGATTGTCGGTTTTTGGCGACTATTGCTGGTGAACCCGCCCCTACAGGAATCATGGTCAATCGACCGAATATGATATAATTGATAAACTTGTAGCTGTTGAAAGCTTTCAATATTATAGCAATTATTGCAGGAGTCGTAAATTTTTTACCCCACCCCAACCCTCCCCGAACTCGCGGGGAAGGAGTAAGAAATTTACAAATGATTTAGGATGGCTATAGCTTGTTTAAATAATTAATAGCCAACAATTTATTAATGACCAATACAAGTCAACTGTCAACCGTCAACCGTCAACCGCCAACCGTCAACCGTCGTCAACCGTCAACAGTCAACTTCGTTAAACTTTCGCTTCCAAAGACTTGAGAAACTCAGTATTTACTCCCGACTCTCGCGTCAGGGCAATTTTCCCAGTACGAGCAATTTCCTTAATCCCAAATTTATTGAGAACCTGGACGATCGCCACCATTTTACCCGGATCTCCCACTACTTCCAAGGTCAGCGTATCATCACCAATATCCACCACTCGCGCTCTAAAAATCTGAGATAACTCAATTATCTCCGATCGCGTCCCGCTAGCAGCATTAACTTTCAGCAACATCAACTCCCGTTCCACACAGGGAATTTCTGTTATATCCTGAACTTTTAGCACGTTTATCAACTTGTACAGTTGCTTGGTCAACTGCTCGATAATCTGGTCATCTCCGGGTACAACCATCGTAATCCGAGATACTCCCACTTGCTCCGCCGGGCCAACGGCCAGACTTTCAATATTAAAACCCCGACGGGCAAATAAACCAGCAATTCGAGTGAGGACACCCGCTTCATCTTCAACTAAAACCGAAAGAGTGTGTTTCATTTCTCAAAAAAGACGCATTTTGTGCAATTCTACTTTCGCCCATTCACCCCAGAGCAGAAGTGCACGCCCATTGAACCTGCCTTAGACATTTTATCGCGAGTTATTGGCCGTTCATCTCCAGGAAAAAAGAATATATTAAGCTGTCGGGGCCCTAGTCACGCCCGATCGACAAGATCAGTCATAGATTAGCGTAAATCCGCCACAATCTGGTTCTTGTGGTCGATCGCACGCACACAATCTAAGTTTTTTTGTCTGCGAACCTACACAATTACTTGAGCGAATAAAAACTTGAAAGGTCGCGCCGCCCACTGGGACTGAAATTTTGAGACCAATTGGTTTCAAAATTCCTTCACAGAAAAACCCGGTGTTGCAGCGATGGCATTTGGCGGCGGACTTGTTCTAGTCGATAGGGATTAATTTCTGCGATCGCCACACCCGGTTCCTCTCCAGCATCCGCCAAAACCGCACCCCAAGGGTCTACAATCATCGCGTGACCGTGTGTTTGACGGCGGTCGTAGTGGTGTCCAGTCTGTGCCGGGGCGATCATATAACAAGTATTCTCGATCGCCCTAGCTTGCAGTAAAACCTTCCAGTGATCCTTGCCAGTGTAAGCCGTAAACGCCGCCGGCACGAATAAAATATCAGCCCCCTTGTACGACAAATGCCTGTACACTTCCGGGAACCGCACGTCATAGCACACCGAAAGTCCTAGGGTTCCCAACTCCGGCGACACATAAACCGGCGGCAAATCTTCACCAGCTTTCACAGTGTTCGATTCCCTGTAAGTAATGCCGTCTGGAACATTCACATCGAACAAATGTACTTTTTGGTACCTTGCCACCTCAGTGCCGTTTGGGTCTACCAGCAAGCAAGTATTGTATACCTTCCCCCCTGGAGTCGGCACAGGAAATCCGCCGCCCAGAATCGTTACCTGGAACCGTTGGGCCATCGTTTTGAGGAATTTTTCGCTTTGGAGTCCGATCGCCTCTGCTGAAGCAATCTTTTCTTCCTCGAATCCCATAAACGAGAAATTTTCTGGTAAGGAAACTAACTCCGCACCCTGACGCACTGCCAGGTCGATTAATTCCTCTGCCTGAACCAAATTTTTTTTCAGGTCAGGCAAGCTAGTCATTTGAATTGCTGCGGCGAGATAAGACTTCATCGATTCACAATATTAGTCATTAGTCATCAGTCATTAGTCATTAGTCATCTGTCATTAGTCATCTGTCATCTGTCATTAGTCATTAGTCATTGGCAACTAATTTGATAACTAAATAGTTGAGATTCTTGGTTTTTTTCCCATTTATAGCGGTTCGATCGCGTGGTGAGGTATGCCCTATCCCCTATGCCCTATCCCCTATGCCCTATGCACGTCGGGTACCTCATGTTACTGAGAAAGGCTATATGCGCTGGTCTTGCGCCAACTTCTACGGTTTGAGAGCTTTGATGTTTGAGCTTTAAATTAACCTGTAACTCATCACTCAAAACTCAAAACTCTCAACTTTTTCCTCCTAGGTTTTGCAACCTAATTTCCCTCAAATCTTAAGGCATCGGGTGGAAAAGCAGGTCTGGGAAAAAGCGGTTAAATTCAATTAAAGCCGCGCCTTGAATAGATAGCCAAAGGATAGCCAATACTGGGGCGGTCGAAAGAAACTTGAGAAAGTATTGCATGAATTCTGCTCCTGAAAATTCGAGACAGTTGGTAATTGCCGATCGGTCTAGCCCTAATTGCTAATTTCTAGTTAATTACTTAACTGTTAGCTATTAGAGCTTCTCCATTTCCCTATTTTAGCGGGGGGAAACAGTAATTTCGTCGTCCTTGGCAAACATTTCACCACTGGTGATTGATGAGAGAGCTGCCAGAGGCCATAAAACGCCGCTCAGCATACATTTGATTGCCAAAGGAACGTCGATAATAATCTCTTTTTCCTCTGGGGTTGCTGATTTTTTGGTAACTTGCAGATAAGAACGGCCCACCCAACCAATCCAACCTGCCATATACAAGAACAGTATGCTAGGAATCAAAAAGTCCCCTGCTTTGCTCAAGTTGCCGTCTACGATTAAGTGCGGGTATCCTTCCGGGCCGCACATAGCTTGAGAATAGCGATCGAACCGCGCTTTCGCCGATGCCGGGTCGCCATTGGTTGAACGTGCATTTTTAGCCAGTTCCTTGAATTCGGGAGAGTCCTTGCACGGCACTAAATTGTAAGCCGAAGCAACTGGAGCAAAACTGATCCAGACACTCAACACTAAAATTGCAGCAAACAATCGTCGCATGGAATTGTTTCCTTTTGTTACAAAACAATAAGTTTTTGTACAAGCATTTCAACTTGCCGATCGCGAATCCAGATTACCGTGTTTGTTGACAGTCTAAAGTATCCATCATTGATGCGGCAAAGCCCAATAGAATGAGGGATTCGCGTTTGCATAGGTCAATGCTGAGCTAGCAATACCGCGAGGATATTCCTTCATGGCATCAGATGATGGCCTTACCTGTCGATCGGGGGGCAAATATCCCTTAACAATAACCTGAGTACAGGTATAGCGGGGGACTTGCGCCGAATTAGTTAAGCTAGCAATAGCTAACCTATCAAATAAAATTACCAGTTAATGGCAACCATTTTCGCAATCGAAACAAGTTGTGACGAAACAGCAGCAGCAATTGTTAAGAATCGTCAAGTTTGCAGCAATGTTGTAGCATCGCAAATTAAAATCCACGAGCAGTACGGGGGAGTAGTGCCCGAAGTGGCTTCGCGGAGTCACCTAGAAATGCTAAATCAGGTAATTGCCCAGTGTCTTTGTGAAGCAAACCTGAGTTGGTCAGAAATTGATGGCATTGCAGCGACTTGTGCCCCGGGTTTAGTAGGTGCATTATTAGTCGGGCTGACAGCGGCGAAAAGCTTGGCAATAGTCCGTCAAAAACCTTTTTTAGGGGTACACCACCTCGAAGGGCACATCTACGCTTCTTACCTTACCCAACCCGACTTGCAGCCACCGTTTTTGTGTTTGTTAGTTTCCGGGGGACACACCAGCTTAATTTACGTCAAAGATTGCGGCGTTTACGAAACTGTGGGACAAACACGAGACGACGCCGCCGGAGAAGCTTTTGATAAAGTCGCCAGACTATTGCAGCTAGGATATCCCGGCGGGCCACTGATTGACAAATTGGCGGCCCTTGGCAATCCCCAAGCATACCCCCTGCCAGAAGGCAGAATTTCGCTGCCAGGTGGCGGCTACCATCCCTACGATAGCAGTTTTAGCGGGTTGAAAACAGCAGTTTTGCAATTAGTGCAGAAACTCAAAAAACAAAATAACAATGTGGGTGTCGAAGGCTTCTTGCCTGCATCTACCATTAATGATATTGCGGCTAGCTTTCAAGAAACAGTAGCTAAGAGTTTAACAAAAAGAGCGATCGACTGCGCGCTAAATTTCGGGCTTACCACTATTGTAGTCGGCGGCGGAGTTGCAGCAAACAGCGGACTGCGAAAACACTTAGAAGCAGCAGCAGCAAAACACAACTTGCGAGTATTGTTTCCACCATTAAAATATTGTACAGACAACGCAGCAATGATCGGCTGTGCGGCGGCCGAACACTTGCAGCGAGGACACACATCGCCGCTGACTTTGGGAGCAAATTCGCGGATGGCTGTCAGCGATATTATGGAACTGTACAATAGTCATTAGTTATTAGTCATTAGTCATTAGTCATTAGTCATTAGTCATTAGTCATTAGTCATTAGTTAACAGTTAACAGTTAACAGTCAACAGTCAACAGTCAACAGTCAACAGTCAACAGTCAACAGTCAACCAAACGATGAAAATCCGCGACGCAGTAGAAAGTGATTTGCCAGCAATTGTCGAAATATACAACGCAGCAGTACCAGGCAGAATAGCCACAGCCGATTTAAAACCAGTCTCAGTCGAAAGTCGCCTTCTGTGGTACAGAGAACACTCCCCCAATTCCTTGCCGATTTGGGTAATCGAATCAGAACAAAATATTGTTGGCTGGCTGAGTTTTCAGCTTTTCTACGGACGCGCAGCTTATCAGCATACAGCAGAACTTAGCATCTACATCGCACCCGATCGCCAACGCTGCGGAATCGGACAAAATTTATTGCAATCGGCAATTGGGCGGAGTCGAGAATTGAAGCTTAAAACCCTGATGGCGATAATTTTCGCTCACAATCAGCCGAGTTTAAGATTGTTTGAGAAATTTGGCTTTCAGCGGTGGGGATATCTGCCGCAAGTTGCCGAACTTGACGGCGTTGAAAGAGATGTCGTAATTCTGGGTTTGCGTTGTCTGTAGGAACTGAGATATTGCACCATTCTCGCTTAACAGGCAAGATGCCTGTTCTACAATAAAATCCATCTCTTGTGGAACAGGCATCTTGCCTGTTCATAAAAGGATTATTGACAATGCTGCAACCTCTCCTGTGGAACAGGCATCTCTCGCTTAACAGGCAAGATGCCTGTTCCACAATAAAATTCATCTCCTGTGGAACAGGCATCTTGCCTGTTCATAAAAGGATGACAATGCTGCAACCTCTCCTGTGGAACAGGCATCTTGCCTGTTCATAAAAAAATGACAATGCTGCAACCTCTCCTGTGGAACAGGCATCTTGCCTGTTCATAAAAGGATGACAATGTTGCAACCTCTCATGTGGAACAGGCATCTTGCCTGTTCATAAAAGGATGACAATGCTGCAACCTCTCATGTGGAACAGGCATCTTGCCTGTTCATAAAAGGATGACAATGCTGCAACCTCTCATATCGTTTCCGGTTGCATCGGAATAATCAAATCGAGTCAACAGTCAACAGTCAACAGTCAACAGTCAACAGTCAACAATCATTCCGGTACAACCGGAATTGATGGGATGTTTGCTCAATCTGCTAAAATTGTAATTTCATCCAAAGATGCGATCGCCACATCAGCTTTTTCCAAATGACTAACCTGGGCATTCCCCCAACAAATCCCGATACAGCCCGCCGCCTTAGCATTTTTCCCCATCTGAATATCGCCCGCCGAATCTCCCACCATCAAAGTTGCTGCGGGATTTACTCCGAGTTTCTCACAAGCTTGCAAAAACAATTTCGGGTCGGGTTTATGAACCGTTGAATCAACTCCCATTTCTAAATGAACCCAGTCCCCTAATGCGTGGTGTTTCACAAATTTCTGCACAGCCTCAGTCGTAGCAGCAGAAAGAATTCCCAGCTTCAAACCCGCTTCTGAAAGATATTTCAGCACTTCCAAACTACCGACAAATAAAGGAGAAACAGCACTATTTTTAAACATTTCGTCAGCTTCGTCAAAAGCGCGGCGCGCAATAGTTAAAGATTCCAGCCATCCCCTGCCGGTTTCGGCGATGTATCCCGCCGCAACAATCTCATTTTCCCTGCGACTACCGACTGCTAGCAAACCCGTGGGGTCGATGCTGCTGCCTTCGATACCGAAAGCCATTTGTAAAGGCTCTCCAACGCCCGGAATTTGAGCGTCTGCGAGGCGCGCTCGCTTAATCCCCAATAGTCTCAAAAATTCCTGAGAATCCTCTAGAGTGCCGTCTTTGTCAAAGATTACGGCTTCGATATTTGAGAAGGTAATGCCCCGACATTTAATAGTTACCAAGAATCATAACTCCCGAACTTCTATATTTTTTTCTATTTTCTCACGTTGGGTTTTTTTTAGCAATTATTTTTAAAATTTGTTAATTGCTAACAATAATGTTGTGTTTCTATAAAATCAGGACACAACAATTTTGTGTTCCTATAAAATTAGTTAACTTAACGTAAAACCCATAGTCTGCGAATCCGCCAGGGAATGATATCATGTCCGGTCGAGCGATCGCGATTTTTGTAGGGGCGGGTTCACCAACAATACCTGCCAATAATTGACCATCTCAAAAACCCGCCCCGACCGGGATATTATGGTTAATCGATCGGACATGATATGATATCATTTCCGGTTGGATGGGAATGATAAAGTCAAGGTCAATAATTCCACATTCCCCCACGGACCACTCCCCACTCCCTACTCCCCATCATATCTTGTCCGATCGATCGCCCATCATACAATTGCCGGGGCGGGTTTTTGAGATTGTCCATTTTTGGCAAATATTATTGGCTCACGGGCCCCTACAGGAATCAGGGTAATCGACCGGACATCATATGAAACCTCCGATTATTAATTCAAAAAAAAAATACAAAAACAAAAGAAAAGAAAATCAAAATCTCCCTGCTAGATTGGCAATAATTAATCCTAGTTGAAGCGGCTTGATCGGCTTAGAAATATGAGTTTGAAAACCAGCTTCGATCGCCGTTTCTTCTTCTTGATCGCTCGCATACGCAGTCAGCGCGGCGGCTGGGATTTTTCCTCCGGCTTCCGCAGCAAGGGCTCGCACTTGCCGAATTAAGAAATACCCGTTTTCCTCAGGCATTCCGATATCCGAGATCAGCACGTCATATCTGCCGGGATTTTCCGTCAAAGCTGCCATCGCTTCTCTTGCTGATGCTGCTGTCAAAACCTCAGCGCCGTACTTTTCCAGCATAAATTTTAAGAGATCCCGGGTATCAGCCTCATCATCTACAACTAAAAGTTGCAAACCATCCAAAGAGGGGATGCGACAATCGATCGCCTCTGTGCTGGCGTCTGTGGCGGGATCTGGCAATGCAGCCGGCTCTGCTGGGCTTGTCGGTGCAAACTCTTGGGCCGGGGCTTTCAACGGCAATCTCAGAGTTATTGTAGTTCCTTGTCCCTCACCCGGACTTTCGGCTTCCACCATTCCCCCGTGCAGTTGAACAAGATGGTACACGATCGACAAGCCCAATCCCAGCCCTTGATTCGTCTTAGTCGTGCTGGAATCTCCTTGGCGGAAGCGATCGAAAATATGCGGTAACAACTCAGGCGCAATCCCTTTTCCGGTGTCGGTGACTCGAACTTCAGCATAATTCTCGATCGTCTGCATCACGATTTCCACTCGTCCCCCCGCCGGAGTAAACTTAATCGAATTAGACAGGATATTCCATAAAACTTGCTGCAAGCGATCGATATCGCCTAAGACCGTTACAGAAATCAAATGCGGAACAATTTGAATGTTTTTTGCGGTGGCTGAGAATTGAACCCCCTCCAGCGCAGCTTGCACCACTAACCGCAGATCGATCGAACGGGTAGACAGTTTAAGCTTGCCGTTGGTAATCCGAGAAATATCGAGAAGATCTTCGATTAACTGAGCTTGCGCCCTCGCAGAGCGCTCGATCACCTCTAGAGCGCGATTAGTTTCTGCTTCCTTCAGTTTCCCCGATCGCAGCATTTGTGACCACGCCAGAATCGGAGTCAGGGGATTGCGTAATTCGTGGGAGAGATTCGCCAGAAATTCATCTTTAGCTCGGTTAGCTTTTTCTGCTTGTTGGCGGGCTGACTGTTCCTGCTCCAATAACTGCGATCGCTCTGTTTCCAACTGCTTGCGATCGGTGATATCCTCGATCGACAGCAGAATCATTGAAACCCTATCTTCTGGTTCTACCTTACAAGCATTTAGCAGCAAATTTTTGCGCCCGAGCCGCCCAAAATTCTGCTCGATCTCAAAGTTATTAAGCTGAATATCACTAACCAGAATATCTTCCAAAAGCTCTCGCAGTTCCGGGGTATTCCACGGCCCGTTAGCTAATTCAAACCAGGAATCTTGGGCAATTTCTGAAGATGAAACTTGAAACGTTTCGTATAACGCTCGATTGGCGGTGTTCACTTGCAAATCAGCATCCAGCACCATTAAAGGCGTTGGCACGCTTTCCACAATTGTTTCCGCATAGTTGCGCGCTGTTTCTATGGTGGCAGCACTGCGTTTGAGAGCGTCAATATCGATCAAAACCATTACCACACCCTCAATCTGGTTTTCCGCTGTGCGGTATGGACGAATGCGGAGGGCGTACCAATATCCCGATTGAGTTTGCACTTCTTGTTCTTTCGTGTTGAGAGTCTCGATCACCTCCAAAATCATCTCTTCCAAGTTGGGAATCTCCAGATTGACTCGGATGTCGCTCAAGGGACGCCCGACATCGCTAGAAATCAGATTGAACAGCCGCTCTGCCATTGGCGTAAAGCTGCGAATCCGCAAATCGTTTTCCAGCATTAAAATTGGAATATTGATACTAGCCAGCAAATTAGTCACGTCGTTATTAACCTGCTGCAAATCGAGATTTCGAGTGCGAAGTTCCTCCACAGTGGTAATCAGTTCTTCGTTAGTAGCTTGAATTTCTTCTTTAGCCGTTTCTAGTTCCTCATTGATGCTTTGTAGCTCCTCGTTGCTCGATATAATTTCTTCGTTGGCAATTCTGAGGTCTTGGGTGAGATTTTCTTGGTTATCAACCACCGCTTGCAGGTGCGCTTGAGCCATGTTTTTCTCTTGCTTAGCCGTGGCAAGTTCCTGCCTCAGTCGCACTATTTCCCGCTCAAAATCCCTTGGTTCTAAGCTGTCAAAATTGTCGATTTCCAGGTCGATGGCTGCGGGTAAAGTTTCTTCAAACAGCACCAAAAAATAGCGTGTTTCCACGCTCGCAGGCTGGAACGGAATTACCTCAAAATTGACGAGATTCGTCCGATCGCCCTCTTGCACCCTCAGCCCTTCTTTTCTCACCGTCACGTTCTGAGTTTGCGCTTGATAAATTGCGGTGCGAAGGTCAACAGACAATCCTGGTACTGCCATTGCGAACAAGTTTAAACTCGGCGTTCCGGATGTGTGTCTTAAGTACCGATTGGTGTCTCCCCGGAGTTGCAAAATCTCCATCTGCTCGTTGACTACCGCACCGACAGCATTATAGCGCTTTAAAATCAATTGGTCTGTTTCGCGCTGTAAGTCAAAGCTATTGGCAAAATTGGCATTCATTGGCTGCGGATTATCGGCTCGGGTTAGGGGAAAGAAACTTGTGCCAAAGGGAAGTCGGGGAGGAGTCGCGCTTAACTCTTTGGCATAAATTTTAGATGGCCCATCCACTAAAGTAAATAAGTCCGAGGATTTGCCCGTACTTTCGGAAGTGCCGAGCATCAGGAAGCCAGTTCGGTTGAGACTGTAATGAAAAACTGACACAACTCGTTTTTGCAAACGTTCTGCCAAGTAAATCATCACATTGCGGCAGCTAACTAAATCGAGATTAGAGAAAGGCGGGTCGATGCCTAAGTTTTGTCTGGCGAATACGCACAGTTCGCGGACTACTTTGGAGATGCGATATCCGCCTCCTTCTACGGGGACAAAGAAGCGGCGGCGTCGTTCTTCGGAAACGCCTAACATCTGGCTTTCCAAGTAGAAACCAGACCGAGCTTTGCCGATCGCCGCCTCGCTGATATCCGTGGCAAAAATCTGAATCGCCGGCCCGATAGCTCGATCGTCCAAAAACTCTAACAAGCAAATGGCGATCGAGTAAACTTCTTCCCCTGTCGAACATCCTGCAACCCAAATCCGAACCGGAACTTCTGCGGATTTATTTTGGGTAATCGTGGGGAAAACGTACTCTTTTAAGCGTTGAAATACTTCTAAGTCACGGAAAAAACTCGTGACATGGATCAGAATTTCTTCATACAAAGCTGTGACTTCCGCCGGATTGTCGAGGAGATATTGAGCGTAATCTTCCAATCGTTCCATTTTGTACAGCACCATCCGCCGCAGCATTCGCCGGTTCAGGGTTGCCGCTTTGTACTGGGTGAAGTCAACCCCTGCGCTCGATTTCAGCAGCCCAAAAATAGTCGCCAAGGCCGATCCCGGTTCTGGCAATTCTTCAGGGATTGTGACAGGGAGCGGCCCAGCCAGAAAGGAATGGCGGCTAAGATTTGCCAGTTCCCGCGCAATTGCCTCAGGTGGCAGAACGAAGTCTACATTACCTGTAGCCACGGCGGTACTCGGCATACCCTCGAATTTGGCTGTTTCTCCGGATTGAGCAAAAGTCACGCCTCCGGCTGCTTTGATTGTCATCAGCCCCAAGGCGCCGTCTCCATCGGCTCCCGATAAAACTACGCCGATGGCTTTGTTGCCCCGATCGGCTGCTAAGGACTCGAAAAACGCATCTGCGGGCATATATTTGCCATCAATCTTCTCTCGGGGCAGCAGTCTCAGCAGCCCTTCTAACAGCAGCAGCTTGCTATCCGGCGCAATGACGTAGACATGGTTCGGCTCTACAGCCATGCCGTCTTGCGCCTCCTTCACGGGCATTTCCGTGCTTCTGCCGAGAATCTCGCTCAGCAGGCTTTTACGATCGGGCGCTAAGTGCTGGATCAGCACAAATGCCATGCCGGTATCTGCGGGTAAGGGCTTGAGCAACTGGATGAATGCTTCCAAACCTCCGGCAGAAGCCGCAATCCCAACGACGGGAAAGGGGGCATCCGTTTTAGGTTCCGGATCTAAGTGGATCGCGCCCTGGGCGATCGGCGTCAATGTATTTTTTTCAGATAAGTTCATAACAATCCACTTAAGTAATGCAGATTAACAGCTAACTAATCTTGCCAACCTGGGAGTAACTAATAGGGATGAGATCTCCTATATAAAATCTTAATTTGCCCACTTGAGGCAACTGCCTTAAGGATTAAGTAGAGTATTATAGTAATTAAAGAAATTAAGCAAAAATACTAAAAAAATCGGTTTGTTATAATCTCAATGGCGGATATAATAATTTTTTTTGCTTGAAACACACGGTTCGTAAGTCAATGCCAAATAGTATGTCATTGTTCGCGATCGGTCAAGCACTCACAAAAAGGACGATCGCTTTACCTTTTGTTACAGGAGGCGATCGGCTTAAGTTGATAGCAACTCCTATGTTGCACCATTGTCAAGAACGGGCAAGATGCCCGTTCCACAAAGAGTAAGTTTTCTTGTGGAACAGGCATCTTGCCTGTTCCTAAACAAGTAATTGAGAATGGTGCAAGATGTGAGTAGCAATAAACAATGTTGCACCATTGTCAAGAACGGGCAAGATGCCCGTTCCACAAAGAATGAGTTTTCTTGTGGAACAGGCATCTTGCCTGTTCCTAAACAAGTAATTAAGAATGGTGCAAGATGTGAGTAGCAATAAACAATGTTGTTTTCCTACAAAATCAGTACGCAAGAGGTCTATTAAAATCGTCCTGCTAGATTGGCAATAATTAATCCTAGTTGGATTGGCTTGACCGGCTTAGCAATATGAGTTTGAAAACCAGCTTCGATCGCCCTTTGCCGTTCTTTATCGCTGGCATAAGCAGTCAGGGCGACGGCTGGGATTTCTCCTCCGGCTTCCGCAGCAAGGGTTCGCACTTCTCGAATTAAGAAATACCCATCTTCCTCTGGCATTCCGATATCAGAGATGAGCACGTCGTATCGGCCGGGATTCTCAGTCAAAGCATCGATCGCACTTCTGGCAGATGCAACTGTCAAAACCTCAGCCCCGTAGCTTTCGAGCACAAATGCTACGAGCTCCCGGGTATCGATCCGATCGTCTACAGCTAAGATGTGCAAGCCTTCGAGAGAGGGGACACTATCGCTTCTTGAGGCATTTAAAGGCTCTACCAAAAAAGTTGGCTCTAAATCGATCGCCGGTGTCAAATTTTGAGACGAGGCTAGCAACGGCAATCTCAGAGTCATTGTAGTTCCTTGTCCCTCACCCGGACTATCGGCTTGCACCGTTCCCCCGTGCACTTCTACCAGATGACGCACGATCGACAAACCCAATCCCAGCCCTTGATTCGCCTTAGTGGTGCTGGCATCGCCTTGATGGAAACGATCAAAAATATACGGCAAGAAGTCTGCCCGAATGCCTTTTCCCGTGTCGCTGATTTGAAGTTGAGCGCGATTCTCGATCGCCGAGAGCGTGATTTCCACTCGTCCCCCCGCAGGAGTAAACTTAATGGCATTAGACAGAAGATTCCACACAACTTGCTGCAAGCGAGCAGCATCGCCTAAAACAGTCGCACAACTAAGCTCCGAAACAATTTGAATACTTTTTGCTTCCGCTGATAATTGAACCCCCTCCAGCGCAGCTTCCACCACTAACTGCAGATCGATCAAACAGGTATCAAGAGCCAGCTTGCCACTCGTAATCCGGGAAACATCCAGGATATCTTCGATTAACTGAGATTGCGCCCTAGCGCTCTTCTCGATCACCTCTAAAGCGTTAGTAACGGCTGCTTCCTTAAGCTTGCCAGAGCGCAGAATTTGTGCCCACCCCAGGATCGGAGTCAGGGGATTGCGGAGCTCGTGAGAGAGATTTGCGAGAAATTCATCTTTAGCACGGTTAGCACTTTCTGCTTGTTGGCGGGCCAACTGTTCCTGCTGCAATAACTGCGATCGTACTCTCTCAAACTGCTTGCGCTCGGTGATATCCTCGATCGACAACAGAATCATTAAAGCTCGATCTTCTCGTTCCAGTTTACAAGCATTCAGCAACATAGTTTTCTGCCCTATCTGCTCAAACAGGTGATCCAACTCAAAGTTTTGAAGCTGAACATCACTAACCAGAATATCTTCCAGTATCCATCGCAATTGGGGGATATTCCACTGCTCATTGCCTAGCTCAAACAGCGAAGACTTTGCTGTTTCTGACAGTGAAACCTGAAACGTTTCATAGAACGATCGATTTGCTTTATTCACTCGGAAATTAGCATCTAGCGCGACTAAAGGCGTTTGCACAGTTTCCACGATGGTTTCAGCGTAGTTTCGGGCATCCTCCAAGGTTCGGGAACTGCGTTTAAGAGCATCAATATCGATCAAAACCATCACCACACCGTCAATCTGGTTTTCCGTTGTGCGGTAAGGACGAATGCGGAGGTTGTACCAATACCCCGATAAAGTTTTAACTTCTTGTTCTTGCGTCTGGAGAGTATCAATCACCTCCCAAATCATCTGTTCCAAGTCAGGAACGTCAAGAGTCGATCGGATGTCGCTAAAGGGTCGTCCAATATCTGTGGGAATCAGATTAAAAATTGCCTGCGCCGTTGGTGTAAAGCGTCGAATCTGTAAATCGTTTGCCAGCATTAAGACTGGGATATTGATACTAGCAAGCAAATTTGTCAGATCGTTATTGACCAGGCTTTGTTCAATATTTCGACTGCGAAGTTCCTCGTTAGTGGTGGTGAGTTCCTCGTTAGTGGCTTGAATCTCTTCTTTTGCAGTTTCTAGCTCCTCGTTGGTGCTTTGCAACTCCTCGTTGCTCGATAGGATTTCTTCGTTGGCAATTTTGAGGTCTTGGTTGAGATTTTCCTGCTCCTGAATCAGCGATTGCAGGTGCACTTGAGCCGCAGTTTTTTCTTGGTTAGCGGTGGCAAGTGCCTGCCTCATGCACTCATTTTCAGAAGCTAAATCACTTTGCTCGCAGCTTTCAGAAGTGACGGTGCGGAAGTTGATCGCCTGGGGTAAAACCTCTTCAAGTAGCAGCAAAAAATAGCGTGCTGTGAAGGTGTGTGGCTGGAACGGCATCACCTCAATATTGACCATAGTCGATCGTCCGCCCGATTCAACAACTACCCTTTCTTTCCTAACAGTCACGTTCTGCGTTTGTGCCTGATAAATTGCGGTGCGAAGCTCAACAACCAAGCCTGCCCTTGCCATTGTCAGCAAGTTTAAGTCCGGCGTTCCGGCTGCCACTCTAAAGTAAGGATCGATGTCTCCCCGCACTTGCAGGATTTTCATCTCCTCGTTGACAAGCACACTGGCTGGGGCATAGCGATTCAAAATCAGTTGCTCAGTTTCTCGCTGTAAGTCCAAGCTATTTATTAAATTTTCTTCATTCATTTCCTGTTTTTGAACAGTTTTAGCGACTGGATAGGAGCTCGGCGTAAACGACAAAGTGGGACGAGTCGCAGTCAACTTTTTGGCATAAATTTTATTTTTTTTGTCGAGTGCAGTAAATAATGATGAAAATTTTCCGGTACTCTCAGAAGTGCCTAACAGGAGAAAGCCTGTTGGGTTAAGACTGTAATGAAAAATCGGCATCACTTTTTTTTGCAATGAATCTGCCAAGTAGATCAGCACATTGCGACAGCTAACTAAATCGAGATTGGAAAAAGGCGGGTCGCTGCCTAAGTCTTGTCGGGCAAATACACATAGTTCGCGGACTGCCTTGCTGATTCTATAACCACCTCCTTCTTCGGCGCGAATAAAGAAGCGAGTACGTCGTTCTGGTGAAACGTCTACCATCTGGTTTTCTAAGTAGAAACCAGACCGCGCTTTGCCGATCGCCGCCTCACTGATATCCGTCGCAAAAATCTGGATCGGCTGCGGGATAACTCGATCGCCCAAAAACTCTAACAAGCAAATGGCGATCGAGTAAACTTCTTCACCTGTGGAACATCCCGCCACCCAAATCCGAATGGGAGCATTGGCCGATTTATTTTGGGTAATGGTGGGGAAAACCAGCTTTTTTAACTTTTCAAAGGCTTCGGGATCGCGGAAGAAACTGGTAACGTGGATCAGGATTTCTTCATACAAAGCTTTGACTTCATCCGAATGGTGTCGAAGGTGTTCGGCGTAATCATCCAAGCTTTCTAGCTTGTACAATACCATGCGTCGCTGGATGCGTCGAGCGATCGTGGTGGGTTTGTAGTGGCTAAAATCAACGCCTGTGGTCGATTTCAGCAGCGCAAAAATAGTTGCCAGGGCTTTTCCCTGTTCGGGCGATTCCTCAAGTTCTGTCAAGGAAATCGTGGAAGTGAGAAGGCTACTGCCACTATAGTTTGCCAGTTCCTCGGCAATTTTTTCCGGCGGCAGAACAAAATCGACATTTCCTGTGGCGACAGCGGTATTCGGCATACTATCGAATTTTGCCGTGTCTTGACATTGAGCAAAAGTCATGCCTCCGGCTGCTTTGATTGCCTTGAGCCCCTCTGAACCGTCTCCGTCTCCCCCGGATAATACTACGGCGATTGCTTTGTGGCCGCGATCGAGCGCCAATGATGTAAAAAACGCATCTCCCGGCATATATTTGCCATAAATCTTCTCGCGGGGTGATAGTTGCAGCACGCCTTTAGATAGCACCATCTTGGTATTGGGCGGAATGACGTAGACTTGATTGGGTTCTACAGCCATGCCGTCTTGTACCTCATTAACAGGCATTTGCGTCGTTCTCGCGAGAATCTCGGTTAGCAGACTTTTGTGATCGGGGGCTAAATGCTGAATCAGCACAAACGCCATACCCGTATCTATCGGTAAATGGCTGAGTAACCCCGTGAATGCTTCCAACCCTCCAGCAGAGGCGGCAATCCCAACTATGGGAAAGGGGGCATCGGTTTCGGCTAATTGTTGGCTGTCGAGGGCGGCTGGTGCGATCGATTCGGGTGTATTTTCTGGAGATAATTGAGGAGAAGTCATGATGTAAAGTCCTCGACTTCAGTTATTGAGCCGCAAACATATCTGGTAAGCGTGCGGCTAAGTAATTCGGACTCTTCTTAAGAGAAGCTTAATTTGCCACCAGAAGGCAAGTAGCTTAAGGATGAGGTGTAGCTTTTAAGTAGGGAAACTCCAAGAGCCCATTAGTGTCAACAATCGCCTGAAAGCCTTGATAAATCCCGTTTTTACCTGAGTCCAGATCCCCCTAAATCCCCCTTAAGAAGGGGGACTTTGAGAAATACTTCTTGTCCCCCCCTTATTAAGGGGGGCTAGGGGGGATCGAGACTCGGCTATAAACGAGAGAGACGGTCGGTTTTACGTTAAGTTGACACGCCTTTGGCAATGCCATGTCCCTACCAGTTTGCTGTTGGGGCGATCGCAAGAAGAGGCTGCCAATAACTCGGTATATGCGATTACCTACTTAGCTTCTTTGAGCGACCAGTTTACCAGACAGCGCGATTACAGATTCGGTATTAATTCTAGCAGTATAAGCGACTTGTGCGCCTTGTATTCCCTTTAAATCTTCAACTCGTTTGTGAATTTCGGACACTCCAGCAGCTTGTAATGCTGTTAAAAATGCTGGGTCGTTGTAAACATCTTCGGAAAACGAAAATTCGTCACTTTTAGAAAGATTTTGAAGGCGGGCGGCTTTGTTGACTGTGGAACCAAAATAGTCGATCGAATTATTAAGATTTACCAGCAAAGCCGTCCCTCGGTGAATGCCAATTCTGACTTGAATCCACTCTGCTTGTGGGCGAGTAAAATTGTACTCTCTGAAACTGGTCACAGCACCCACTGCCGCCATAATTGCTTGTTCGTTGCTGATAAAGGAAGCCATGACGGCATCGCCGATGGTTTTAATGACTTTACCGCCATATTTCTCGATCGACTCAAAGAAAATTTCAAAATGATCGCGCACAATATTGTAAGCTTTAGTATCTCCCAGCGTTTCGTACATTCTGGTAGAACCGGTTATATCGGTAAACATTATAGTAATCGCCCGAATCTTGACTCGCTCTCTTTCCGATATTATTTGATCGCCGAACAAACGCTTATAATCCGGGTGATGAAGCAGTTGGATTCCTGACAGTCGCAGGGGCAGTTGTTCTAATGTCAATTCCTGGGGCAATTCCTCTGTATGCAAAATCAGCCCCGACAAATTGTGATCGGTATTAGTTAATTCTATCTTAACTTTTCCCGGACGCACGCTCAGATCGGTTTTGTCAAAATCTTTGCCGGCCAACTGCTTGAGTTTAATTTCTTGTATGTCTTCTGTTTCTTCGCCTTCAACCTTTAAAATCCCTTTAGCTAAAGTCAGGGGACAGCAGTACCGATATCGACCTTGTTCTAAGGTGACAGTCTCGGATTCGGTGCAGTATAAAGGCGTTACCAGTTCCAGTTTGTTTTGGAGTACGGGAGGGGGAGCGCAGACAGGTCGCAATTTCGGGTCTTCGATTTCTTTGTTCAGGGAAAAAGTAACTTCGACGCGATCGAGCAAATCAAGTTTAAACTCGCGCTCGCACATCGGGCAAAAAGACATTTCTGATGTGTCTGCCAAATCCTTGAATTCGTCTGTAATCATGTTGCAGTGCGGGCAGTGAATATCCCAGTGCAAGTCAAAAGCACCGCTTTTCACTCCGTGCAGAAATTCCGAAGTAATTCTTTTAATATTCTTGACTGTATCGCCTGCTACGTAGTAAGGGTTAATCCGCAATCTCTGCAAAATGTGGGAACCGATTAACCATTTTCCGATTTGGTCGATCGTTCCTTTGCTAGAATTGGGACGTTTTTTGAGCTGTTCTAATTTTTCTTTTAATAGTTCGATGTTCATTATCCACTCGCCTTTGAGCGTCAGGGCAAGAAATTTCTAAAGATTATGTTGTGTGATTGGCTCGTTTGGCTTGTTCTTGCCTGAGAATTCTGATGAGTTTGCACCTGTGCCGATGTCTCTGATATTTATAAATCTTAACAAATTAGCAGCATGAAGGTCATGTCTATTTAGGCAGAGCTATCGGCTACTTTTATTAATCCCAAGAGGGATCGCTGCATCTGTCTGTAGTAAGATACTATAGTCATTAGTCATTAGTCATTAGTCATCAGTCATTAGTCAACAGTCAACAGTCAACAATCCCTCCTTCAACAGTCAACAGTCAACAGTCAACAGTCAACAATCACGGAGGCTGTAACCGGAATTGATATAGCAATCCTAAATGATTATACTCGTTACCAGGCTCTGCCTGGTAACACATATTCGGAGGCTCTGCCTCCATAGTCTGGGCCGAGGCAGAGCCTCTGGACATCGGTTCCCAGGCAGAGCCTAGGAACCAGTTAACCAGTTATTGAAACTGATTTAGGATTGCTATATGATTCCGTAAGGGTTTGGATCGCCGGCTTACCGTTGTATAGTTTTTTGACGATGGTATTAAATGGTTGGTAATTGCTAATGGCTAATCGTTAATTGTTAATTGCTAATTGTTATATCATGTCCGGTCGAGCGACCACGATTTATGTAGGGGCGGGTTCACCAACAATACCTGCCAATAATTGACCATCTCAAAAACCCGCCCCGACCGGGATATTATGGTTTATCGATCGGACATGATATTAATTGGTAATTGCTAATTGCTAATTGGGGCGTTGAAGGAAAAAAAAGAGGGAAAATACCCTCTTTTAATGACAGTTACTTGCGATGACTTGCGATGTTATTCTACCGTCGCAGGAGGGATTTCTTCCTCTACATCTAATACTGCTTCCAGTGCGGCTTCCGGTGCGGCTTCCGGTGCTACTTCCGGTGCTACTTCTTCTGGCAGATCCTCTTCCATTGCTGAGGGCACGTCCTCAAGTATTTCGTCGGAGATGTCATCATCAGGATCGATCGAGTCTACAGGAACCTCTATGCCTGCTTTAGCTTGCTTTTGAGCGAGCATTTTCTCGCGGAACTTAGCTGCCATTTCCTCAGCTTTTTCGTACACCAATTCGCGATTTTTGACCATCGCGCCCGGTTCCGGTTCCAACTGCTTGGTAGAGAGAGAAATCCGGCCTCTATCAGCATCCAAGTCAATAATCATCACTTTCACTTCGTCGTTGACATTGAAGACGCTGTGAGGCGTATCGATGTGATCGTGCGAAATTTCCGAGATGTGCAGCAAGCCGCTGACGCCGCCAATATCGATAAAAGCACCGTAAGGCTTGATGCCGCGCACTGTACCGGTTACCACTTCCCCGACTTCGAGACGGTTCATCTTCTTTTCTACTAAAGCGCGGCGGTGGCTGAGCACTAAGCGGTTGCGGTCTTCGTCTACCTCTAAGAATTTTAATGGTAATTCTTCAGCGACTAATTCTTCCTTCGGTTTGCGGGTGCTGATGTGAGAACCGGGAATAAAGCCTCGCAAGCCTTCTATTCTCACGAGTGCGCCGCCGCGGTTGGTGGCAAATACTTGCGATCGTACTGTAGCATCTTCTGCTTGCAGTTGTCGCACTCTTTCCCAGGCCCGCATATACTCGATGCGCCGGATGGACAGGGTTAATTGTCCGTCTTCATTTTCATCGGTTAGAATGAAAAATTCTCTGGTTTCGTTTGATTGCAATACCTCTTCAGGGCTTTCCACTCGATTGATGGACATTTCCTGAATAGGAATGTACGCTGCTGTTTTAGCACCGATATCAATCAGAGCGCCCCTCGGTTCTATACTAAAAACTGTACCCGCTACTACATCGCCCGGGCTAAAGTGATAGTCATATTTATCAAGTAGGGCTGCAAAATCTTCGTGAGTAAAGCCGATGTCTTTGACTGTGGTTTTGAGATTGACCATGCGAATAGTTTCCTAGGATTTCTCTCCTTCATGTTTTTCGTTTGTGCAGGCAGATATTAGAGATTTTGGTTAAAAAGCGGTTAACTTCTTTCAAAATCTTTTACTAAAGTCAGTTTTTGCTAACTTTTTCCCTGTGCAATTGCACATGGGGGCTTGCCACTGCTATTACTCGAAACTCTGCACTCTGCGTTAAAAGGTTTAATCTTAACATTCAGAGTCCATTGACACTCTCAGGTAAAAAGAAACTGAGATTCTTCATTGAACGAGCCGACGCCACTCGCGACAGGATTACTCCAGTTTAAGTAGAGGTCGGTTTTTCCAGAAGCGTAAATTCCGGTATGCCTTACCGTATTTAATTAGTTCTTCACCTGTAGTTAGGTTTTGTTCAAATTTAGCTTTCCTAAACTGCAACACCGTGAGGTGTGACGGAGCACTTAACCAATCGAGTTAAGCTTTTACGTTGTTTAGTTATACTCAATTTTAGACCGATGACGATCATAACACACCTAGCACAAAGACCCAGAAAAAAGAACACGGGGACTCTTCGCCCCAAGAGAGGTTGGGCGAAGCGCTCAGAGTTCGGCAAGCCGCTCCCGCCGTCGCTTGGAATCCGGGGCCTAAACGGACAGGGTTTTCAATCTCAAGAGAATATTTCGATAACTTACCTCGCCCAAAAGACGGGCAGGATGCCCGTCCCACAATAATTGTAAAAAAACGGGCAGGATGCCCGTCCCACAATAATTGTAGAAAAATTGACTGTCAAATTAGATGCACAGCAGCTTAGTGCTTTTAAATTAATTTAAGGGAGTTTAGCTTCCAGTAGCGCAGGATGCGGGGCTTTCTCGATCGCAGGCACCCGGCTGTGGCGAATCTGGGTCAAAATCTGGCTTTGTTTCTGGTTCTTGAGCTTCGTTGAGCGGATTCTGAAGGTGATTTAGGGTATCTACAAAGTCTCGGATGCCTCGAAATTGGCGGTATACCGAGGCAAAACGGACATAAGCGACTTCGCTGAGCGGGCGCAGGTGCAACAGCACCAGTTCCCCAATTTCGGAACTGGCGATTTCTCGGAGCGATCGACCTTGGAGTTGCGCCTCGATTTCTTCTGCGAGGGTTTCGAGATGCCCGGAAGACAAACCGGTTTTTTCGCAGGCCCGAATCAGCCCCCTGACTAATTTTGACCTGTCAAAAGATTCGCGCTTGCCGTCCCGCTTGATCACCGTAATCGGCACAAATTCTATGCGTTCGTAAGTTGTGAAGCGGTGCTGGCAGCTCAAACACTCGCGCCGCCGACGGATGCTTTGACCTGATTCGGCTGAACGCGATTCGAGAACGCGACTATTTGTGTGTTGGCAGGAGGAACAGCGCATGATTGCTGATTTTAACAGGCATTGCCAGCAAATTGCCATTCATCTCACCGCCTGGGGTAAGATGAATGGCTGGACTAGGAAAATGACGAAAGCAAACAGCGGTGAAATAGTCCCGCACCAAATTCGTTAGCGCAGCCCTCGAAGAGGATCACTATGATGCGGGCTAACCGCTGTCCGGTTCAGGATATTTTGGACTTGCTGCAGGCGTATAGCTAATTATTTGCCAATCCGGGGAGGTTCCCGAAAGGCGATCGCAAAAAATAGTACGCCTATGGCTAAAGCCAGAATCAAAATGTAAGCAACACTTTCCATGTTAAATTTTCCCTATCTTCCCTTGCCGTATTATTTTATCTTAATTACGGGTTTTATTATTAACTAAAAAAAACCGGTTTCTTGAAGAAACCGGGTTTTTTTACACCGGGGAAGTTTCCCGGCTAGCCAGAGGCTGGCGAAATCTAGAGAGGTTCTTCTCTTCTGGTGGTCACGTCGCCCAGTTTTTGGAACAAGCCCCACTCGACTTGTTCTTCCATGTCAGCCTCAACTCCAGCAAACACGTCGCGGAAGATTGTCCGAGAACCGTGCCAGATATGGCCGAAGAAGAACAGCAAAGCAAAGCAAACGTGTCCGAAAGTGAACCAACCGCGAGTCGAAGTGCGGAAAACCCCGTCTGAATTCAAGGTTTCGCGATCGAATTCAAATACTTCACCCTTTTGGGCGGCGCGAGCAAACTTCTTAACATCTAGAGGATTATTAAAGGTTTGGCCGTTAAGTTCGCCACCGTAGAAGCTGACAGTAACTCCGCTTTGTTCAAAGCTGTATTTTGATTCAGCGCGGCGGAAGGGGATGTCAGCGCGAACGACCCCATCTTTGTCAGTCAAAATTACTGGGAAAGTTTCAAAGAAGTTGGGGAGGCGGCGCACCGACAAAACCCGGCCTTCGTTGTCAGTAAATACTGGATGGCCCAGCCAAGATTTAGCAATACCGTCGCCATTGACCATGGCGCCTGCCCGGAACAAACCGCCTTTAGCAGGAGAGTTGCCCACGTAGTCGTAGAAAGCCAATTTTTCGGGAATTTGTTCGTAAGCTTCTTGGAAGCTTTGGCCCGCAGCCAAGCTAGCTTGAGCTCTGCGATCGATTTCTTGTTGGAAATAGCCTCCGTCCCACTGATAGCGAGTCGGGCCAAAAAGTTCGATCGGAGTAGCAGCAGAACCGTACCACATAGTACCGGCAACCACAAAGGCTGCAAAGAATACGGCAGCGATACTGCTAGAAAGTACAGTTTCGATATTCCCCATCCGCAGGGCTTTGTAAAGACGTTCCGGCGGCCGCACTGTCAAGTGGAACAAACCGGCAATTACGCCGACTACGCCCGCTGCAATGTGGTGAGCCACGATGCCGCCCGGATTGAAGGGATCGAAGCCTTCAGGACCCCAAGCAGGCGCCACTGGCTGGACGTGACCGGTCAGGCCGTAGGGGTCGGACACCCACATTCCCGGGCCGAAAAGTCCCGAAAGGTGAAATGCGCCGAAGCCGAAGCAGAGCAAGCCGGAGAGGAACAGGTGAATGCCAAACATTTTTGGCAAGTCGAGGGCTGGTTCACCGGTGCGAGGGTCTCTGAAAAGTTCTAAGTCCCAAAATACCCAGTGCCAAACTGCTGCTAAGAACAGCAGGCCCGAGAGGATGATGTGAGCGATGGCGACGCCTTCAAAAGACCAGAAGCCGGGATCGACGTTACCTTCGCCCGTGATGCTCCAACCGCCCCAAGAACCCGTAACTCCCAAGCGGGTCATGAAGGGTAGCACGAACATCCCTTGACGCCACATCGGGTTCAGAACTGGGTCTGTGGGGTCAAAAACTGCTAGTTCATAAAGGGCCATTGAGCCGGCCCAACCTGCCACGAGGGCAGTGTGCATTAAGTGTACAGAAATCAATCGGCCTGGGTCATTTAAGACGACTGTGTGTACGCGATACCAGGGTAGTCCCATTGATTGCGGTTCTCCAAGGTGTAAGTGATGATGTCTATTTTGACGGAAAAATCAGATTCTCAATGCCGAGCAGTTACCTGCGGGCTTTAAATTCTGCCTTTTGCCGAATGCCCTCTACCTTCAAAGGTGGAGGCATAAAAATGAAAGTTATTTAAAGAAGTGTATCGAGTGTTAGAACCGATTGCAATATGTTCGGCGTTACATTAGTTGCGGATTGCCCATTTCACAGCGGGTGGCGATCGTCCCGAGGCGTTCTAGGACTTGCTCGGCATCGATCAGTCTGGTCAGCACGACGTTGCCGATGTTTTTGGCAGGATCGTTCGGATCTGCGGGGGCTGTGGGTTTGACTTCTACCATGAGTACAGCGTCTTCGACGCGGTAGAGCCACATTTTTTCTTGGTGATCCCACACACAGAGGTCGAGTTGTACAATGTCGGGGTGGCGTCTCCAAGCGGCGTAAGTCCACTCGCCGCCGACTCCCCAGACTCGCCCAACTTTCCACCCGTCGGATAAGAAAAAATATTTCATTTGTTGTGTACGCTTGTTGAGATTTTTTTGTCTAACATAGCGCAAAACTGCCTGATTACGGAATTATTGAACCGCGAAGACGCTAAGGACGCGAAGGAAGAGTGGAGAAGAGGTCGGTAATCTGCTAGCTGTTGGGGATAAGTTTACCTAATTGTGAGAGGGGTTTCTGTTTGGTCGATCGGCCAAATATCCGATCTTTGATTGTTCAAGTCGAGTGCAATTCCTAGCATTTGGAGGGGGAATACTCCTCACAGCGCATCGCTTGGGCATGGAATTTCTAAACATTCAAATGTGCCTTCTGACCCTAACAAGGTTCTGGTAATTTTGCCCTTTTGGTCCCTGGCTGGCGATCGCATCATCTTAATCTCAATTAATATGCCCCAATTATGAGCGTTCGATATTTGACCAAACCTTTTACTATAATATATAATGGTATTAAATGACAGGTGCCCTGAACTGCACGGGGAGGTATGGTACGGTTGAGATACCGTGCGCCTGTCAGAGACAAGGTGCCCCGAACTGCACGGGGAGTTATGGTACGGTTGAGATACCGTGCGCCTGTCAACCTGAAAGATACTTTCATGAAAGAAACCATCGCTACCAAAATAACGCCCCGCCAAGGCGTAGAGAGTTATTTTAAGCCCCTTTTAAAAGAGGGTTAAGCTCTCAATAAGGGCGAAATCCACGACTATTATAGTCGTGGATTCGCATTTAAAGTTACCCTTCATTTTAGCGGTCTTCAAAGTGGATTTTATGCTCTAGAATAGGAATTTTCAACAACTGCATTTTCGGCTCAAGTAGATGGAAGGCTTCCTCCAATTCAGTATGACCACTGGCTGTCCCTGCTTCCTTTGAATAACGATCAATCAAGTACACCACATAATCTGCTAGCTGCCAACCAGTGTAAAATTCTGAGAACCCAAACAAAGGTAGTTCCACAAAGTTAGAAGATTTTTTTTGTGACTTCCAATCTCGATAAACTCTGAGCAATCTCCCATCCTGAATACTGGTATGCTGAGTTGAGCGCGAATCCATAAGTAATATTCCAGTTTCGTTAGATTGCTTTAGATAAGCATCTAGCTGCTCTAATAATTGATTGAAAGTTAAGCGATACAAACCAGTTTCATCTTTAATATCTTCGCTGGTTTCGCGCAATCTTTTTTTGTTGACTTGAACAGCGAATATATGGCAAGGTAACTGACTCATAGTTTCTGAAACTTTCTTGAACGCTCTAAGACGGAATTCCCTTGGAAAATTCTTAAATGAACCCACACCTTGCCAAATATCGCGCCCCTTAAGTTCCCAGTCTTCAGGTTCCCTTCGACTCAAGAGCTCGTTTTTAAGTGCTGAAACTTCTCTATCCATTTGTGACCAGTGCTGGATATAGATAGCAAAGCTAGCTAAAAAAAAGAAATTTGTCTCCATATCTTTCCAGCTAGTGCCACCCTCATCAACGTAAAATAAAATCGTCATCTTGCCCTATGATAACTTTTTGACATAAACGCTACATTATAAGTGTTTTTTAGCCTTTAAGTTATACTAGAATAAAGACAAGACTAAAACCCCATCTCTCACCTGCGCTTATAGTGATGGCAAACATCCAGGATACAAGCCCCCAGATTAATCCGTGGAGGCACCTCTTCAATCGAAAATCGAAAATCGAAAATCGAAAATCGAATGACCCCATCTCTCACCTGCGCTTATAGTGATGGCCAACATCCAGGATACAAGCCGCCCGATTAATCAGTGGAGTCACCTCTTCAATCTAAAATCTAAAATCTAAAATCTAAAATCGAATGACCGCACAAACACCAGTACAATTCCAAGACAGTTTCGACATCATCGTAGTTGGTGGCGGACACTCCGGCTGCGAAGCCGCCCTCGCCACTTCTCGCCTCGGCTGTCGCACTCTTTTACTCACCCTCAACCTCGACAAAATTGCGTGGCAACCCTGCAATCCTGCTGTCGGCGGCCCGGCTAAATCTCAACTCACTAATGAAGTGGATGCGTTAGGTGGGGAAATTGGCAAAATGGCCGATCGCACTTACTTACAAAAACGCATCCTCAACTCTTCACGAGGCCCCGCTGTGTGGGCGCTGAGAGCACAGACAGACAAGCGGGAATACGCTGCTGTGATGAATAATATTGTTGAAAATCAAGAGAATTTGACCGTCCGCGAAGCGATGGTTACAGACTTAGTTTTGGGCAAAAACGAAGAAGTTATCGGAGTTGAAACATACTTCGGCGTCGCTTTTGAATGCAAAGCTGTAATTCTCACCACAGGAACTTTTTTAGGCGGCACGATTTGGGTGGGCAATAAGTCGATGCCCGCCGGACGCGCCGGAGAATTTGCCGCGGTTGGTTTGACAGAAACTCTCAACCGTTTGGGCTTTGAAACTGGCAGGTTGAAAACTGGAACTCCGGCCAGAGTTGACAAACGCACTCTCGATTTTACTAACCTGGAACCGCAGCCGGGAGATGCAGATGTTCGCTGGTTTAGTTTCGACCCGGAAGTTTGGATCGAACGGGAACAAATGCCTTGTTACCTAACTCGAACTACGCCAGAAACTCACCAGTTAATTAGAGACAATTTGCACCTTTCTCCTGTCTACGGCGGCTGGGTTGATGCGAAGGGTCCGCGCTATTGTCCGAGTATTGAAGATAAGATTGTGCGGTTTGCAGATAAGGAAAGTCACCAGATTTTTATTGAACCCGAAGGTAGGGATATTCCTGAACTTTACATTCAAGGATTTTCGACTGGTTTACCGGAAAGTTTGCAATTGCAAATGCTGCGGACTCTTCCTGGTTTGGAAAAGTGCGAGATGATGCGCCCTGCTTATGCTGTGGAGTACGATTATTTGCCCGCGACTCAGTGTTATCCGACGCTGATGACTAAGAAGATTGAAGGGCTGTTTTGCGCGGGTCAGGTGAACGGTACGACTGGATATGAGGAGGCGGCTGCACAGGGGATTGTGGCGGGTATTAATGCGGCCCGGTTTGCGAAAAATCAGGAGATGATTGTGTTTCCTCGCGAGCAAAGTTATATCGGCACTCTGATAGATGATTTGTGTACGAAGGATTTGCGGGAACCTTACCGGATGCTGACTTCGCGATCGGAATATCGGTTATTATTGCGATCGGACAATGCTGACCAACGCTTGACGACCCTGGGACGGGAAATTGGTTTGATTGACGATCGTCGCTGGGAGTTATTTGAGCGGAAACAAGCTAATATTGTGGCGGAAAAAGCCCGTTTGTACTCGATTCGTGTGAAAGAACACGAGGAGATTGGCAAGGCAATTTTGGCTGACACTCAACAAGCGATTAAAGGTTCAATTACTCTCGCTGATTTGCTGCGCCGTCCTGGTTTTCATTATGTCGATTTGGAACGGTACGATTTAGGCAATTCGAGTCTGAAGTTGGCTGAGAAAGAGGGTGCAGAAATTGACATCAAATATTCGGGTTATTTGCAAAGACAGCAAAATCAAATTGATGACATTGCCAAACACGAACGCCGACAATTGCCTGCGGATTTGGATTATATGGCAATTACAACTCTCTCGAAGGAGTCGCGGGAAAAGTTGGCTAAAGTGCAGCCACTGACGATTGGCCAAGCGGCGAGAATTGGTGGGGTGAATCCGGCTGATGTTAATGCTTTGTTGATTTTTCTGGAAGTGCGAAACCGTCAGCAGCCGGCTGGTGTGGGAAAATAATCGGATTTGATACAGTTTGTAGTCAGGACTTCAGTTTTTCCTTAAATGTTTGAGCTAATAAGGACTAAAGTCCTTACTACAAACGGCTAATAAGGACTAAAGTCCTTACTACAAAAAGAGCGATCACCCAAGTTCAAGTAGAATGGTAAATCTGGGATGAGATTAAGCCTATGGTAGTCCGGCAACCCCGTTACAGCAAAGAAGAATTTGCCCGAGGTGGCGACGAAATCTATGAGTCGCAAGTGCGATCGCGAGTCGAGGAAGGCTATTATGACAAAATTGTCGCGATCGATTTTGAAACCGGATCGTTTAAATTTGACGCCAGTGAAATCCTTGCGTGCGATCGGCTTGAAGCGCATCACCCAGACGCTGAGATATGGATTGTCCGCATTGGTTCGGGTTATGTGCGTCGATTCGGGGGACGCACGAAGATATTTCTATGATTACTGGAATCGTTTGTGGTTTTGAACCGATTATTTGGAGTAGCAATGAAAGCACTTAAAGTCATGGCAACGATAGATGAGCAGGGACAACTAACCTTAGATCGGCCTCTCATAACTGATAAAAATAGCCGTGTAGAAGTCATTGTTCTAATTCCAGAAGAGACTGACATAAACGATTGTTCTCAAGCCGAAGTATTAGCTGATTTTCGGCAAGCTTGGCACGAAGCCATGACTGGTCAAACTATCTCAGTTGCTAAACTTTGGGAAGGGCTTGAAGATGTCTGAGCCGCCTTTAATTCAAGTTGAAGTTTCGCCCACGTTCAACCGAAATCTACGGGCTCTTGCCAAGAAATATCGCAGTATTCGGAATGATATACAACCCGTCATCGAACAACTTGAGCAGGGGGAGTTACCCGGTGACCAAATACCGGATGTTGGTTATGCAGTCTTCAAGCTGAGAGTCCGAAATAGCGATACTCAGAAAGGTAAAAGTGGTGGCTACCGTCTGATTTACTATGTCAAAACAGCAAGGGGAATTATTTTGCTGACGATTTACACAAAATCTGAACAAGTGGATATTGCAGCAGATGACCTTCGGAGCATCATTGCAGAATATGACCAACGGGCGACGGAAGGTAAAGAGGAGGTATAGATAACTATAGCAATCCTCGCAGGAGTCGTAAAAAGATGTAGGGGTAGTGCCCCCGTGCCTACCCCGGCCTCATGGGGGCAACCACGGGAGGTTTGCCTCTACAAGAATTACACAAATGATTTAGGATTGCTATACTGGAAATTGCTAAAACAGGAATAGAACGCAGGTAAAATTATGTGATTATATATATATAACAGTGGCGCTGGTTGCGATCGCGACATGAGAAATCGAGAAGGGCGATCGGATCGAGGTTATCTGCAAACTACGGATATTGAAAAATCTTATTTTTTTAGCGATCGTGACAAAACGCACAAATATGCGGTGTTTAATAGAAAAGTTAGGTGTTTGTCCCGCATATGTGATATCAAGTCCGGTTAATTACTTATAAATCCTGTACGGGCATTGGGCCGAAAAGCATTGGGCCTTGGGCATGGCTGGACAAAATTATTATAACTATTCAACCGGAGATGATATGAGTTAATAATAAGTTAAACCGCAAGTCAAGCGCACATGGAAATTATCAAGAAAATCGTCTACGCTATCGGTTGTATCCTTCTCGTTTGTTTGGTTCTTGCTGCAGCGTGGAGTATATTTTCCCAAGCCTTTGCAGGACCAGCAGAATTTATCGGAAATTTGGTGCAAACTAATCCTGTTATTGGTATTCCTCTTCTAATCTTGGGGGTGATCGTAGGGCTAGGTCTACTCGTGGTCTTCTTTGTTGCGATCGCTGGCAGTTAGATATAGTGGGAGCGGCGATTTTGTGCGGTGCGTTACACTTTGTTAATGCACCATCTTATCTCAATATCCTGTGAAGGACTCGATCAATGGTGGGTTACGCTTCAAATGCAGCGGACGGTCGAAAGCCACTGGTGCTGAGTTCGAGGTTGTCTGTAGCCGCTGATTTTAGTCGTTAGAACTCAATTATTTAGTGGGTGCAGCTTTAAGGATATCTGTACAAAACGATGTCTAAGTAACCGCAAGTTTTCGGTTAGGACATACACTTAAAAATCTAGTATTTCTCTGATCGCACTCTTTAGATTGTCATCAGCAGGACGTTTGGCAAACTGCTCATGACTATAAATCCAAACCAGTCTAATTGTGCAAGTAGTAGCGTTAACCAAGTACATCAGTCTAATTTGCCCCGAACCCCCTTTTGCAAACCTGATTTCCAATTTATGAAATGTCCAGTCTTCCGGTAACTGAGTTTTTCCCGGTAAAGGTTCATTACGAGAGTTGTTGGGATATTGATCGTCTATCAAATCTTCCAAAGTTTTTCCAATCACCGCAACAAAGCTATCTCTGTGAACTTTTGCAAGTTTCTTGAAAGAACGCTTGAAATTATCGGATTCTTCAATCGAGAAGGGAGTTGAGCCAGTCATGCACTTCTCCTTTGCCAATACGATTTAAGGATTCCGAAGCAAACGCATCGTTCAAAATTTCAGACATTGCTAGTTTGTATTCAGGGCGATCGCGCTCTATCCGATCGAGCTTTTGATAACCTAATTCTTTCATGTCATCAAGCTGAATTGGCTCGGTTGAACTTGCTTGAGGCGGTAGACCTCTCCGAGCTTTCTTCCAAGGAAATTCTAGGTGAGTCATATCGCTCAGTTTATAAGCATGGTAGCCGCCGAAGTATTCCCAAATTTCTTCTAAAAGTTCTTTCTTCTCACGCGGAAGCTGCAACAAAGATTCTTTGTCAGGAATTGGTAGTTGTTTGGCTTCAAACTCACTGTAGAACTTATAAGCAGGAGGGCAGACCGGGCCGTAGCGCCAAGCTTGGATTTCTTCTGCAAACAATGGCTCATTGTACAGCGCCAAATGTAAGCTCTGAGCATAATATAAAAGCTTCTGAACCTTCATATTGGTCATTTCAGCTTCTATACCATCCTCATAAGCTCTAATAATGAAGTAGCGAGCAACATTGAGACTGTCAATCATGGCTCAATCCACATCCTTACACAAACGTTTTTTCTTTTAATAAATTTGCAAAATATCAACATATAATTATTATAGACGAAGCCTGGAAATAGTGCAAGAATACTGAAAACGGTGTAACAAACCGTATCAGACCAACTTAATAAAATAGACATCTGGGAAAAATCAAATATCGCGTCGGAAGCGATCGCCCCCACTGACAAGAGTGAAGCATTTGGATATAAAGCCAGAGGTTTGAAACATAAATTTTCGCCCCTCGGCGTACTCCCTACATCTCTCGCCCAAACATCACATCACCCGTTTCCCACCGGTATACGGACAGTGAAATTACACCCTTTCCCCTCCTCGCTTTCTACCAAAATCTCCCCGCCCATCATCTCACAGTAGTAACGGCTAATTGTCAGCCCCAATCCGGTGCCACCGTATCGTCGCGTTGTTGAACAGTCAGCTTGCACAAAAGCTTCAAACAACCTGTGCTGTTGTTCTTCCGACATTCCAATTCCGGTATCTTTAACAGATAAGCAAATCCAATCCGACTCTTCAACATTCGGCAGGGGACAAGCTATCCCCACAGAATCTGTTTCACCCGCAGCCATAGAATTCTCAATACCCTCGCGCCCAGTAGCATTCGATTCTCCCCTTCCTGCAATGCGCCTGACACTCACTTTCACTCTGCCGTTTTTGGTGAACTTAGCAGCATTACTCAACAGGTGCATCAAAATCTGCCGCACTTTCTTGAAATCTGCGTGAATGATACCCGCAGTTTTATCACACTCTATTTCTAAAATATTTCCATTATTTTCTATGGACTGTTTCGCAGCACTCGCCACATTTTCTACCAGCAATTCGATGTCAAATTCATCGATTTCGAGTTTCATCCTTCCCGCTTCAATTTTTGAAAGATCGAGGATATCGTTAATTAAAGATAGCAGATGCGTGCCGGCCTCGTAAATCTTCTGCAAGTCGGGTACAAAATCATCCAATCCCTCCTCCTGGGCATCTTCTGAAAGTAGTTGACTGTAGCCGATAATCGCATTTAAAGGCGTCCGCAATTCGTGGCTCATATTTGCTAAAAACTGGCTTTTAGCAGTGTTAGCAGCGACGGCGGCTTCCTTAGCTTTTTCCAATTCTTTTGTATGTTCCGAAACCCGCTCGATTAGGTGATTGAGAGACACAGCTAATGAGCCTATTTCGTCTTGTCCGGTGACGGGGGCTCGCAAATCAAAATTAGACTCGGCGGCTACTTGTTCGGCCACCTGAGTGACGCTGATCACAGGTTGGGCGATCGCCCGACTCGTTTGGTAAGCCACCATTCCCGCCACCGCTACCGACACCAGCATACTAATAATAATTATGCCCTTTTCGAGGCCTTGCGCGTCCTCCATCAATTCACCGCCTTGCCTCTCTTGCTGCTGGGCAATGTCAAGGATTTTGCTCAGTTCCTGAAGGCGACTGTCGAGTTGTTTTGCACCTTCTCCGCTTTTAATTGCGAGCATTTTTCGGGCTAACTCTATCTGGGCTGGTGATAATTGCGATCCCTGGATTTGCTGCAAGCTGGACAGGAGAGTATCGGCGTAAGATTCTAAATCTTCTGTGCAATCTTGCAGTAAAGCTTTGAGAATCGCAGGTTCTGCTGCCAGCCAAGCGGGTTTGCTGTCGGCAAACTTTTCTATTTTCAACCGCAGGTTCTTTGCCTTAGTAATACTCGCGCTCAACTGCTCTTTTTGCAATTCTAGTTCGACCGAATTGTCTACAAAAGAATCTAGCTGCGCTCCCTGCAATTGCGCCGCCAGCGCTGAATCTTTAAAATTGCCCAGCAATTGGGCCTGCAGGTGAGCATCATTGAGTTGGTTTACTCCTTGTCCTTGGTAGTAGTCGGCTATTGCCAGTCCGCTCAGGGAGCCTATAAATCCGATTCCTATTGCCAGGAAATACCCACCACCAATTTTTTGATGGATGGGCCAACCTCCAATTTTAAATGGCAAGATTTTGCTGATTATTAAGGATGATCTTTCTACAAAATCCTGGCTGGATATTTTTTTTTGTGGGGTTTCTATAGAAGCGGCTTCTTCAGAAATAAAGAGCGACATCAGTTTACCTACATTGCTATTTTTTGGGTTGACCTTTCGCGTTGCCACAGGTTTTTGCGGCGGGTTAAGTGGTTCTAACTCTGGATTGAACTCGCCCTGGCATTCCCAAACGGCAACTGATAAACTTGCTTCGTTCCCTGTTTTTTTTTAGCAAGTAAAATTTTGACATATGCAACCCCTGTATTTTGTTAAAATCTACCACGCTCTTAAGTTCTCCACACGGAAAATCTTTTCTGTTTTCCAGTAGACATCTGCCAAAAAGCATCTGAAACTCTTGTGGAGTCAGAGGAGAAACTTAAATTCGGTTGATGTCTAATACGTAATTAGGGTGTTGATGGCTGTTGCCAAAATACTTTTTCGACTCGTAAAAGTCGGCCACAGGCATAATAAAGAAAATTTTATCCCAGCATGGAATTATCCCGGCATAGAATTATACAGGCAGAAAATTTTGTCTGACCCGTTTTGCCTGGGAGTGGCCCAAAGCTGATATTGTCTGTTAACAATGCACCCCATTCCTTCGCTTTGGACTTTGGCTGCCAGCAATGCGACGATTGCTGGACGATTTTTATTGAGCATGGGACGAATTCACAGTACAGAATGTAACAAATGCGGCAGCCGATCGAACTTTTGCACCCTGGCGATCGACTTTTGGCATCGCTGCCCCGCAAAGACAAGTCTGAAGCGAAGTCGTGTAAGTTGAGTATAGCTGTAGGTCTTACCAAAAGAAACCCGGTTTCTGCGAGTCAACTGTTGGCAATTTCGAGTTCTGGAGTAGCAGAGGTCAATTCGAGCACCAGTGCTAACTTACCGTCTCTACCCAAAGCTTCATCTGCCAATTGTACCATCCACCGATTCGGCTTAGCCTGGGGTCTGGCGGCAAGCACCACGGCCCACGCTTCTTGTTCTTTGCCGCGGCCCAACAGGGCAGCACAAACAGTCAAAGCTGTGGCTGTTGAACGGCTGATGCCGCTTTGGCAGCAGACGAGCAAATTGCCCGGGCTCGCCGACATTTTGAGGGCGAAGTCGATAATTTTGATTACGTCCTCAAGTTTAGGCAAAACCCGATCGGGGTCGTCAACGGGGGTGTCGAGGTCGTTAAATTCCAGCCGCAGTCGGTTCGGGACTTTGTGAAAATTTCTGGGCTCGCGCACGCCGGGACTGCCGATCGAGATCAGGTATTTGATCTGGCGCCCGGCAGGGCGATCGACAATGTAGTCGCTGGCTTCTGCTTCCGCTGCAATCAGGATTTTCGGCAGTTTTTCACCCGAGAAATCTCCAGAAGCTGAGGGCTCTAAATCAACGGTTTCTGCCGAGGTGCTGGCATCGGGCAAGTATTGCGCTGCCAGCGCGCGAACGTCAGCAAATTCCCGGTTTAAAGCTGCTTCCAGAGCCAAAAGAGCAGCCGTCGAGCCAATTTGACCGAGGGATTTAACAGCATTTTGACGCACTCCAGAGGTTTCGTCCTCCAGCAGCCGCACCAAACCTGCCACAGCTTCCTCTGTCCCAATTTGCCCCAAAGCAGCAGCTACTCTCCACCGCACATAAGATTCGCTGTCGCCGATGGCCAGCGCCAGTCCCGCTGTCACCATTTTTTGCAAGTTAGGATCTCCGGCTGTATTGAGGTTCCCGAGGGCAACCGCCGCCCTGCCGCGCACGAAAATGTCTCGATCGGAGAGTGCTCGCATTACCGCCACTGCAGCCACCTCGCTGCTGATTTCCCCCAAGGCAGAAACTGCACTGCCGCGCACGTCTGAGTCGTCATGGTTGAGGGCTTCCAGCAGGCCGGCCACAGCCGTTTCCGTGCCGATTTGTCCCAAGGCCTCGGCGGCCCTTAAAGAAACTGCATAGGAGTCGGGATCGTAGAGCCTTTCTACTAAGCGGGGTACTGCCTCACAATCGCCGATTTTCCCTAAAGCCGCTGCTGCCCTAGCGCGGACAATGTGATTCGAGTCTTTGAGGGCGTTCATCAGCCAGGGAACTACCTCACAGGCGCCGATTTTCCCGCAGTTGACGGCCGCCCGCCAGCGCACCTCGGAGTCTTGGTGTTTGAGGGCTTTGAGCAGTGCGGGGACGGCTGTTTTGGGGTGAATTTTGCCCAAGGCCCAAACAGCCCAGACGCGCACCCCGGAGGCTTGGTGGTTGAGGGCTTTGAGCAGTGCTCCGGCTGCTGGTTTCGAGTCGATTTCTCCTAAAGCCCAAGCCGCCCAAGCTTGCACTTGGGAATCTTCGGATTCGAGCGATCGGGCTAATTCAATTACTGCAGCTTCGGAGCCGATTTTCCCGATCGCCCGAATGGCCATCCGGCGCACTGCACTTTCTTTGTGGTTCAATGCGGCGACCAGCATCGGAATTGCCCTATCGGAACTTGTCAGGGCCAGCAGTTGAATTTTGAGCTGGGGCGAGGTTGGGATTTTTCCGATTAATTTTATTGTGGCTGTTTGAAATTCTGGCTTTACCGTTCCTGCTAGCTTCGAGCCGAGTTTTAAATTTACTTTTAGGGCTAATTTTACTGCCCGCAAAGCCAGACTTTGCTGTTCTACTTGCGGCAATATTGTCGCCAAGGTGTGCATCCCTTGTTTTTGTTTCAAATATTTTTCATTAAATTGAGCATCGCTGAGCTCGGGTAGCTGTTGGATGAGGGTGGCTGCTGAGTTCATTGATTTACCTATTATTTTGGCGAGCGCTTGAGATTGCTCTTTTAAACTGTCTGTCTTTAAAAAAATACAGGGTCTACAAAACTCTACTTCTAAAAAAAGATTGCACCACTTCTAAAATATGTCTGATCCCACTATTTTTGCAACTCCCCCATTATTAATTATCGGGTTTGTTTGGGCAATCAGCTTGACAATTAGTACCGCTTGCTGCTTGGCGCGAGCTGGTTTTTTAGCTAGCCTAACTCTGCTATATCATTTTATAGCAAGTTGGCTGGAAATAGCGATCGGCTCAGTTGAACGCAGCGAAACGGAAACAGCTTGATTGCGGGACAGTCTCTCAAGGAGCATAGGGCCCATTTTTCAAAACCTCAGCCAAAGCGTTACCGTTATCTCGCAAACCTTCGTAAAAAAACAGCACTTCTCCTTGAATGCCGCGACAGCGGTTGTAAGCAATTACTTGCAACAACAGCTCGGGAGTTATGCTATAATGGCTGCCGCGATTCGCCAACAAAATACCGGGCGATACGCACTGTACTTGCTCGCCGCTAAGCTGTTGGCCAATCAGCCGATCGACCAATTGTTTGTAAGCGTTAAAATCGCGGCGATAAAACTGCGGGTGAAGCATATCGACCAACTTTTTGTCAACCCAAGATTGAGAATCTTGCAAATATTCCACCAGTCCCCACTCATAAGGACTCGGCGACATCGACAGCAACAAATCAGGATTAATCGCTTTCAATTCTCGGTGCACGCGAGCCACAAACTTAGTAATAATATCAGCGCGCCAGTGCAGCCAATGTCGCTCTCTACAATGCAACGGCGGTTCTCTCCCGCACTCTTCTCGGTAGCGTTTAACCGTTTTTTCGTCGTAACCGCCTTCTGCCGGAAGCGCAATGCGATCGTCTCCTTGAACGCCATTTACCGGATAATTATTAGCAACTTCCAGCATCAACCCCAGCAAAAATTCTTGCACTTCCGGGTCTAGAGAATTCATCCATTCAAAGTTATTTTTCTTAAGTAAATTGCCCCTGCAATCGCGCGCCGCCCATTCCGGTTTTTTCGCCAGCAAATGACCGCCGTTGAGATTGTAAGAACTCACAAATCCGTATTCAAACCAAGGAATAACTTTGAGACCGACTCTATTTGCCTCAACAATTAATTCTGCCAACGGATCGCGACCTTGATAGCGGGCATCAATTTCCGCCCCAAAATTTTTGCCCATAATTTGAGAAGGATAAGCAGTAAAGCCCCGGTTCCAAACTACAGGAAAAACTGTATTAAATCCCGTATCGGCGAGAAATTTCATTGCCTCAGCAATTCGCTGTTTTGAGGTGAGAACTTTGCAGTCGGTGCTGGGTATCCAAACGCCACGAATTCCCGGATTTTCAGATGCCAACGAACTTGGCAGCGCTGCTGGATTTGGTGCAAAAGTTTCACCCGCAAACCGCTGTTTGAGTTCGGAAGCCAAACTGCGAATTGCTGATTGGAAAGGTGTGAAAAATGGCATTTATTTATTCTATTTTTGTTGTAAGGTGCGCACGGCGCACGCTACCTTATTAATTGGTAGCACCGGATATTATTTATGGATAAGATGCTTTTCCTGATAAGTCGGCGAACCTAATTAAACGTCAAAGTTTTAGATATTAATTGATTGTACAGAGCCTAGCTGATTTTTGTAAATTTTAATAAAATCTCTAGCTTTTGTATAGACATTCCATTCATTTGAGATGTTGCACCATTGTCAATAAGCCTTTTATGAACGGGCAAGATGCCCGTTCCACAAGAAAATCTACTTTTTGTGGAACAGGCATCTTGCCTGTTCTTGAGAATGGTGCAAGTGGAACAGGCATCTTGCCTGTTCTTGAGAATGGTGCAAGATGTGAGATTCATCAAAGTTGAGAGTCGTAGCATACAATAATTTATTCGGCATTCAAAAAATGGCAAAATACAAAGGGAATCAATTAAGTGTTGCGATCGCAAGTAGCGTCTTGGCTTGTGGAGCCATATTAACTCAATTTGCTAGCCTCTGCACAAGCCACTGTTCTCACTTAGGATTTTACAAGCGATGCTACAAGCTTATTCTGCGGCGGGCCTAGTCCTTATATTGGTAATTACAACGGTAATTGCAGCTTTAACAACTCGTCTCTAACGGGATATGGTGACGAATCAGTCAGTGTAATTTCTGGAGTATTCAATTATCTATTGCCCGGATTTTCACCGTCCGATTATCAGAATCGTTGGTCTTATAATTTTACGGAGACGCCTAATTCAGAAAGTGGTGAGTATTATTTCACGCAGGTATCAGGTGGAGTGGTCAATGTGCGAAGAGACGAAATTGGCAGGACTCAGCTTGAGGGGGTACAGCTTCTTGGCTCCTATATCTCGAGTTACTTGGAGCATAGAGAATGATAAGTTTATGTCCAGTAGAAAGCTTATGGGGCGTTCGATAGGAAATGATCCAAGTGCTACCGTCAGTTATTTTGGGCCAGAGATAGTGGTTCCCTAAGCAGTTCCAGAACCGACAACTATCGCAGGTTCTATTTTGGGTTTGACAAGTATTGTTGCAATCAAGAAAAGACAAAAGATTGCAACTAACTAATAAATAGGGTGCGCATTGCGCACCCCAAAATTGTACTATCGGGCTACTTCCAACAACTGGTCGCTCAAAGCTTCTTTCAAAAGTTCTGCCTTATCAGTTTGCTCCCAAGGCAGCTCTAAATCAGTGCGTCCGAAGTGACCGTAAGCAGCCACATCTTGATAGAAACGGCCGCCTCTTTCAGCAGGCAAATTCTGCAAGTTAAATGCTTGAATGATGCCCGCAGGACGCAGTTCAAAATGCTGCTTCACAACTTCCAAAAGGCGATCGTCATCAACTTTTCCAGTGCCAAAAGTTTCGATCATCATGCTAACAGGCCGCGCAACGCCGATCGCATAACTCAACTGCACTTCGCACTTTTGGGCCAAACCAGCAGCCACGATATTTTTAGCAACGTAGCGACAAGCATAAGCCGCGCTGCGGTCTACCTTGGTGGGGTCTTTCCCAGAAAAAGCGCCGCCGCCGTGGCGGGAATAGCCACCGTAGGTATCCACAATAATTTTGCGGCCCGTCAAACCCGAATCCCCTTGAGGCCCGCCGACGACAAATTTGCCGGTGGGGTTGACAAGGAAGCGAGTTTCTGCATCCGGCTTCACGCTAATATCGGCAAACACGGGTTGGACGACTGCTGCCCAAAGGTCTTCTTTGATCTTGGCTTGAACGGAGGCCGTTTCTGTGATGTCGCCGATCGTTTCGGTGTGCTGCGTAGAAATTAAAATCGTATCTATGCCAACAGGTTTGCCGTCCTCGTAAATCACCGTAACTTGGCTTTTGCCATCGGGACGCAGGTAAGGTAACTGACCGGTTTTGCGGACTGCGGCCAGTTGACGGCAAATCCGGTGCGCCAGACTTATAGGCAGAGGCATCAATTCCGGCGTTTCGTTGCAAGCAAAACCAAACATCAAACCTTGGTCGCCAGCGCCGATGGAGTCCAATTCCTCTTCGCTAGCTTCTTCCCGGCTTTCCTGAGCCGTATTGACCCCTTGGGCAATATCGGGAGACTGAGAATCAAGAGCCACCAAGACCGAGCAGCTATTGGAACAAAAGCCGTTGTCAGCGTGGATGTAGCCAATATCGGCTATTTTTTTCCGCGCCAATTCTATGTAATTTATCTGAGCTTTAGTGGTGATTTCGCCCGTCAGCAGGATCAAGCCGGTGTTGACGACTACTTCGGCTGCGACGCGGCTTTTAGGGTCTTCGGTCAGTAAGGCATCTAAAATCGTATCTGAAATTTGATCGCAGATTTTATCGGGATGGCCTTCAGTGACCGATTCAGAGGTAAACAGGTAGTGGCGTGACAATGATTATTTCTCCTTTGATGGGGGCTGTTCCTGCGCGACATCAACGACCGACGAGTTATGTTTCAGGTAAAGGCCCAGAATCATGGCGTCTGGGCTACCGTCGAATTTTTGTTCGTCTGCAGAAGTCTTAAAGCAGGGTTTGAGATTGGGTAAAGTGAGACTACTATAGCAAAGTCAGTCGTGGGAAATCCTTAAAAACTTAGATTTTGTAGGATTCTCGATCGATATTGTACGCCGCGGGTCTCCCCCCCTAACCTGATAAAGGTAAGATACAGTCAGGGTATCGCGTCGCGGAAGGACTATGGCAGGAATCCAAAAATCACCAAACTTAATCCAAACGGTTGCAGACCTAGAATTTCCCGGCGGCCCCATACCGATTGACTCTCCATTTTATATCGAGCGATCGCCCGCCGAAGCCCGAGCTTGCGCAGAAATTAGCAAGCCTGGGAGCCTGATTCGCATTAAAGCTCCCATAAAAATGGGCAAAAGTTCGCTAATGCTGCGCATAATTCACGCGGCCCTCGAGCGCGGATACCGCACAGTAACAGTAGACTTTCAGCAAGCCGACGAAGCGGTTTTTGCTAGTTTAGATAAATTTTTGCGCTGGCTTTGTGTCAATGTCGCTCGACAACTCAAACTCGAACCAAATATCGCTGAATTCTGGGATGAAGATATGGGCAGCAAGGTAAGCTGCTCTCTGTACTTTGAGAACTATTTGCTTGCTGAAAGTGACAGTCCGGTTGTCTTGGTACTCAACGAATTAAACCGAGTATTTAAACGCGCCAATATTGCTCAAGAATTCCTGCCACTGCTCCGTTTTTGGTACGAACAAGCTCGCGCCAGCGAAGCTTGGCAAAAACTCCGCATTGTCGTCATTCACTCGACAGAAATTTATATTGCTTTGAGTCTTAATCAATCTCCATTTAATGTAGGGCTGCCGATTAAACTCTCAGAATTTACTGCTGAACAAGTCCAAGATTTGGCGCGCCGACACGGACTGAACTGGAGCGATAGCTATCCGATCGAGCAATTAATGAACATGGTAGGGGGGCAACCTTATTTAGTGCATTTAGCGCTCTATCACCTGGCAATTTTACTGCAAAATCCCCTGTCGGTTCCTCGGGATGAGTCTGGGGAGGAACTGGGGCGAGCCGAGTTGGAACAACTGTTAATAGCAGCTCCTACTCACAGCGGAATTTATGGCGATTACTTGCGAAATCAGTCGATCGCCATTCAACAGCAGCCGGAACTGGCATCCGCATTCCAACAGGTTGTCGATGCTAAAAATAGCGTTCACCTCGAACCTTTTATAGCCTATCAGTTAGACAGCATGGGACTTGTCAAATTAGAGGGAAATAACTGTAGCTTGTCTTGCGAATTATATCGCCTGTATTTTCAAGAGCAAAATTTGTGTTCCGACAGTTCCTCGGCTGGTGGTTTGGAGGAGTTGCAGCAAGAAAATGAAAGGCTGCTAGCTTTGGTGAATGTGGACGAACTTACTCAAATTGGCAACAGACGGTATTTTGACACTTGCTTGCGAGCGGAATGGAAACAGATGGCTCGCGATGGGTCGCCGATATCTTTGATTATGTGCGATATCGACTTTTTCAAAATATATAATGATACCTACGGACATCAAGCTGGAGATGATTGTTTGCGGGCGGTAGCTCAGACAATTCGCCAATCACTCCAGCGTCCTACTGATGTAGCCGCTCGCTACGGGGGCGAGGAATTTGCTGTGATTTTACCTCAAACTGATGCGGCGAGTGCTCTGCTTGTTGCCGAACACATTAGAGTGAAAGTTAAAGATTTGAAGATTTTTTTTAAACCGGAGAGATTTGACGGTCTGCCTAATTCTGTGGTAACGATTAGTTTGGGAATTGCCAGCGTTGTTCCGGGGCAGGAAAATGATGCAGCAACGCTGGTACTGGCGGCTGATGAGGCTCTTTATCACTCGAAAAGGCATGGGCGCGATCGCCTCACTATGAGTAAGCTTTTAAATTTTCGATTTGCTACTGTTAATTAGGTAATTCGGGGGAAATATAATTCGTTTCTACACATACAAAGTCCGCCCGCGCGGACTCTGAAGAAAACGATAGTTAAGGAATGAGAATTAAATAACTTCCACAAGGAAAGTGGGATGGGCGTCCCGCCTGTCCTTTTTGGACGGGCGGGACGCCCATCCCACAATAATAATTAAAATTGTAAGTTATTTAATTCGCGATCCTAAGAACTGGATTTGATGTTAATAGCGGGGGACGGTTCGATCCACCACCATTGAGTAAGCATCGATACCGCCAACGATATTTTTAACGTTGGTAAATCCTCTATTGGCTAACCACTGGCACATTTGAGCCGATCGCACTCCGTGATGGCACAGAACTAGGGTTTCTTTGTCGCGATCGAGTCGATCGTCAATTTCACCAGACCATTCGGCAAACTCGCTCAGCGGAAAAACTGCAAATCCCGGCAGCGCCGCGAGTTCAATTTCGTAAGGTTCCCGCACGTCTACAAGCTGCAATTTCTCAGCATTGGTTTCGGCTAATTGGCGAGCTAATTCTTCCACTGTAATTTCAGCAAAAATTTGTGACATTTGATTAGAAGGAAGAAGTCAGTTGGCAGTTGGCAGTTGGCAGTTGGCAGTTGGCAGTTTGTAGTTGGCAGTAGCTAATAGCTGTGGAATAACAAATAACAACTAACAAATAACAACTAACAACTGACAACTGACAACTAACAACTGACAAATTAATTGAGGCGCGAAGGCGGTGAAATTAGCTCCGCAGGAGGGGTCGGTGCAGGAGGCCCGTCCAACTGGCTCACGCTGCCCCTCGGGTCAAGACAAGTGGCGATTAACCTGTCAGTTGGAAAATCGAGCCTGCCGCTCAAGCCTACTACGCATTCCGCAAACTGTTGTGGCAATAAACTGCGGCGGCATCCATCGAGAACTAGCAGGGGATCCGCAGGTTGAGTTCGAGTTTTGCCGTTAATATTCACTACGCAAGTAGCCAATTCCTTGGGACGCCTCACCCGCCGACAGCTAGAGAGCGCTTCGATACCAGAAATATTAGTTTTGCGGTTGATTTGGAGGGCGCATTTAGATATGTCGCGGGGGTGGAGCGCGTCAGCACAAGCGGCCGCGGCTGCCTCTGCCTCAACTCCGGCTTCGATTAGTTCCAGGGCGCAGACACGATAGGGATTCCTAGAGCGAGGAAATCTAAGGGTGATGGCTGATGCTGGCGAGATTGGCAGTGCACTCGCCAACAAACCGAGTGCTGCTAGCTGCGTGCCCAGGGCCAACATCCAGCGCCCGGTAGCGCTTGAGCCTGTCGGTGCTGGCTTTGGGGAAGAAGTGCGGGAAAAATTGCGGTTGTGCATGGCAGATCGAGTAGTGAGTTTTTTGGCTGATTGGGGCGATCGAGCGATCGGCTTTTCCTTCAGGATTTACCGCACATTATGGCTCGCGCTGCGGTCGATCGTTTTTTTATCGATCTTTGTTGGAATTTTGACCGTTACTAACATATAATATAGAGTCTGCATAAAATTGCATACAGATATTAGAGAGGAAAATAAATGTCTCGATATCGAGGCCCCCGATTGAGAATCGTCCGTCGCCTGAAAGAGTTGCCGGGTCTAACCCGCAAAACCCCCAGACGAGATTATCCGCCCGGACAGCACGGTCAAAACCGCAAAAAGCTCTCTGAGTACGCGGTTCGCTTGCAAGAAAAGCAAAAACTCCGTTTCAATTACGGTGTGACGGAACGCCAACTGCTCCGTTACGTCCGCAAAGCCCGCCGTGTCACGGGCTCCACAGGTCAAGTGTTACTGCAATTTTTGGAAATGCGCTTGGACAATACTGTGTTTCGGATGGGAATGGCTCCAACCATTCCGTCCGCTAGACAATTGGTAAATCACGGTCACATAACTGTCAACGACCGCGAAGTCAATATAGCCAGCTATCAGTGCAAGCCTGGTGATGTGGTTGCTGTGAAAAATAGAGAGCGATCGCGCACAATGGTAGAAGCTAATCTCAAAGACCCAGGCTTGGCTCACTTGCCCAATCACTTGGAATTTGATAAGCAAAAGCTAATTGGCAAAGTTAACGGCGTTATCGAACGCGAGTGGATTGCTCTACAGATTAACGAACTGCTAGTGGTGGAATACTACTCACGGCAAGCCTAATTTATTAGTCATCAGTCGTTGGTCATTAGTCATCAGTTATTTGCTAGCAAGTAATTAATAATTCGGTAGGAACCCAGTTATTTATTAATTGCTACTGAATAATGAGGACTAAGGACTGAGGACTAAAAATTAATAATTTTCAACACTCCCACCCCCTAAAAAGGGATGGGATTTTTTGAAGGTTTCGCTTGTTAACTTCTTTGAGTTGCCATTTGCTCAGACGACACCTGGCTGATGGCATTAAATTATGTCCCAGCCTCAAATTATTTCCTTAAAATATTTCTTCTCCTGTTGGTTCTTGGTGGACAATGCCTCGCTTTTGAAGGCGATAATTCGCTACAACGGGGTAAACAACACCGCGTATCCGATTGATCGCACCTACAGGACGATGAACTGCTAAGCCGTTCCAAGGATAGAATCGCAGGTTTTCGTTGAAATCATATTGTTTTTCATAATCAATAATCTGATGCTTGACGGTGAGACCACCTACAATCATTTTTGGAGTTGGTTTGCGTCAATTATCTTGCGGTTTATTTGGGAGTTTCAGGAGTTGGCGCTTTGGGTGGATTTGCCCCGTTTGGGAAGCCTCGGAAGATATCAGTATAGCTGATGATTCCGTCCAATGTAAATTTACCACCATCAGAGTCTTTTGTGCAGACTACAAGAGCAGTAGGTCTATCCTTCGAATTAGGGGGAACAAATGTTTCAATCACTTTAGAGGTAATAGTATTAGGACTTACGGTATTTCTCTCATTTAGCCGAAGCATAATATGTTTCAACGGCAAGTCTGAGTATCGATCAAAAGTTATATCGTGTAAAAAAGTATTAACCATTATATCATCAACTATTCCTGTCACAAATCTACCATCTGGTGTTGTGATAGGAATATGAGTGAAGGGATTTTCATTCAACGTACTTCTGGCTTGCAACAAATCGTCATCCTCAGTTAATACAGTAAGATCCTCTCTTTTCTTAAATAGGCTATTTTTATCTATAGTTGCCCTTAAGAACTGTGGCTCATTTGAATCGTTGATTTTACGCAATACATCGGTGTAGGATATTGTTCCTACGATAAGATTATTGTCTCCATATACACATAGAGTCCGATATCGTCGAGTAAAATTTTGTCCTTCAGGTCTTACAGAATTCATTAAAGCCTCAAAAACATCTCCAACTGTACTATTTCTGAGAGAAAGAGTCTTGACAGGTATCGTCATAAGTTGTGCAAAATCTGGAATTTGATCGAGACGTTTTGCATGAATTTCTTTAGTAAATTTTTGAACTTCCGATTTTTGTTGAGGTGTCAGAGGAAATTCTGGTGGATATAGTTCATTGGGAGGGGTTAAAATTTTTGCTAGGTCTGTCTTGCTAATAACAGTTTTTAGCTCCCCTCTGGGTTCATCACTTTTAGGATCAATAGGCTCAATAATGGGAACGTGCCTGATCTTCCGTATGTCCATCATAGCATCTAACTTGGCCACTTTATCAGTTGGCTTTAACCACCATAATGGTCTATTCTCTTGGAATTCAGGGAACCCCTGATTAAAAAGTGATCCTGGGTTATTAATAGACATGGGTAAAATCCTCCATTGTTGTTTAATTTTGACGGTAAACTTGTAAGCGAAGTTGTAAGATATCAATCGGCGTTACTACCATTTTCGGGGAAGTTTTGCCGTCTAATTGCTCTATAATAACTACTTCCTTAAATCCCAAATTCAAGCAAGCATTAATACACTCTTCCAAGGTTTGACTTTTCTCAACCAAACATAATTTAGTTACAGGTTTCATTATTTTAGATAAAGATATACCCATTAAACTAAAATACATGGGATGAGTCAGTGTTGTCACCTGCTTTTTATCAACCATTCCTAGCAAATTGCCATCGCGATCGCAGATAGTTATATGCTCTATAGGCAAATATTTCATCGCAAATCGAGCTTGAGCTAGGGTATCTGATGGTAGTAGAGTATATGGTTGTTCCATACTATCTACTTCCGATAACGCTAAAAAGCGTTCGACTTTCAATTGACAAAACTTTTGATTAGATTTAATGTGACTTAAGATGCTTTCTGGAGAAACTACGCCATAAACTGTTTCGTCCTCATTGATAATAGGTAAAACTCTGATGGCTGAAGTTGATTTATAGGATTCCACTAATTTATCCATCGCATAAATTAGCCTCTGATTTTTAGAAGTATAAGGCTTGATTTTTTCTAGTTTAAATACCTCTGTTATCGGCTTTTTTAAACTATTAACTAATTCCTCATTTAATTGTTTGCGAAATTTAGGGATTTTAATTCTAAACTTAACAGGTACATCTAACACTGGCGGTGGTAACGATCGTAAAATTGATAAGTCAGTTAGAATACCAGCAATTTTTTTAGCCTCATCTACAATAACAATTTCACTCGCATTTTGCACAGTAATTAAAGCTAATGCTTCTGCTACTGTATCTGTATCTTTCAAGATACAAAAGTCATTGGTTATAACTTTTGTGTCTTCTATACTAACTTCATCGCTATTTTCCATAATTTTTCAACAATTACATATAAGTTACTGATTGAGATAATTTTTGAATCGCTTTCCAGTCATCACTATTTGTGATTTTACCATCATTATAGTAGGTAACTATAAAGTCTATTAAATTTCGATTTTCTAAGAATTGTGCAAATATTAGATGTTTGTTCGTAGACTTGATTAAATTATCTATGCCAATATCTATGCTATCATCTGTTCCACCTTCATTTTGCCAAGCAGTGTATATTTGATCCATAAGTTGATGATTGTTAGCTAAACGATCGTAAAAATCAGGAAAATTTAACTGGAGTAAAATTATTTTGCAAAATTTATACTTTTCATCAGTATTCCATTCTATTTTTTTCTTTTCAATTCTGCTTTGATGCTCGGGTGTTAATCGTGGTTGTGCCAGCTTATCAGCAAGCATAAAGTTATGTTTTTTAACAATTTCTTGAATCATATAAAAAGCCGTAATAAATTGTTGCATTTTACGGATATTTGAATTAGTAGCTTTAGAAATCATCCCCCATATTTTTTCATCATTACTATACTCGGCAGTTAAAGAACCTTGAAGCAGTCTATTTTTAACTTCATCTCGATCTTTATCAGATAGAAAAAAGTTAAGATTGATGATTTTCTCTATGTATTCTCTACCAGTAATACCAAGCTCTTTCGGGTATCTTTGTCCCACCGCTTGCTCAATAATTCTTTTATCAATTCCAATGACAAAAATACAATTAGACTGATCCAAATGTAATTTCAAGCATTCTAGGACAGATAAAGCATTTTCTGGTAAGCAACGATCCAAATCATCAATAAATATCATTAATCTGCCATCGTTACCCACATAACTTTGCACTGCATTTTAAAGACATTTTCAAAGTTGTTGATAAATTGATAAGGATTAATGAGGTGAGGTTTTTGATCTGGATTAACCAACATTTCAAGTTGTTTAGCTATGGCTTCTGTATCAACTATCCCTGCTGTTTTATCGTTAATATATCCTCTTGCTAAAACACCAGCTAATTTGACAGCGCAAACTGAATAGGTTAAAGCTGCTTTTGTAATATTTTTGCGCTCTGCTACATTAATACTTATGTCTTCACATATTTGACTAAGAATAGTCTGAATAAGAGCATTTTTAATGTCCAGTTTATCGTCATATTTCCAAGCATTAAACCAAACCGTTTTATATTTTTTTTCTGAAGGAATTCCTAATTTTTCAAAGTCACTTCTCATTCGTGCCATGAGGCTGGTTTTGCCACTCCCCCAAGAACCAAAAATACCAATGGTAAAAGCACCTTCTTTATGATCTTGATTTTGTCCTTGTGTAGCCTCGATCGCCAAATTACACAGTAATTCTGCGTAAATATCATAATTAAGCTCACTGCTACTTCCTGGGCCACCACGAATGATATTTCTATCAACTTGATTAAAAGGCATAACTTGTGTACTCCTTGATTTATCAATTAAAGGACTTACGCAGTACGAAAAACATGGGTTTGAAATTGCGACGCACAGCGAAAAATGACAGAATTGCGTTAGGTATGGGTCCAGGACTGAATTAGGACTTAGTGGGCTTTTTTACTTCTGACAAAACTTCTTTTATTGCTGATGTCACTGCCTCTTTAGACATAAACCCGTTGATAGTTTCTAGCAACAACCACTCACTATATAAGTTGATTAAAGGTGCAGTTTCTTCCTGAAAAATTTGGATGCGCCGCCGAATAACTTCTGGAGTATCATCTGTACGATTTTCCTTGATGGCCCTCTTTCTCAGTCGCTGAACTAAAACTGAGTCTGGTACATCAAAATTGATAACACAATCACAACTTGGCTGACCTAAATCCTTTAATAATTTGTCTAAAGCTCCTACTTGAGCGACGTTCCGAGGAAATCCGTCTAATATCCAACCTGGTGTTGCTTCTTTTTTAGTCAATTGTTCTTTTACAATATCTAGCACAATGCTATCAGGGACTAATGACCCTTTATCTATATAAGATTGTGCTTTTTGACCTCTCTCAGTTTTGTTTTTTCGCTCCTGGCGCAGTAGTTCGCCCGTTGAAATGTGATGAATCCCGAAGTTCTTGGCTACGATCGCAGCTTGAGTGCCTTTGCCTGCGCCATTCGGGCCTAAAAATATAATTCGCATACTTTTTATGATTCAACTGTTGGATAAGCTAGGATTGTTTTGTTGATAACGAACTTAAAGCTAACTAAGACTACCAAATTACACTATCATTACATTAGCCTTCTCCCAAATACTCGAAACAGCCACAAAAAAATATGACCGCAAGCGTTCTATAAAAAACCAATGTATGTAATATCACTGTTATATCTACCTTAAAACAAAAAAAAATAATCCGCAACTATTGAACATTATTAATTTATGCTACCATTACGTTAGCAATTTCCACCAAGACTAAAAATGGTTACACGAAAACCTACTAGAAAGGATCTATTTGCCGAAGCTGCCCAAACTTGGGACTTGAATCGCATCTATGAACTATTTACCGAAGCTAAACGTCGTATTTTCCCCAACGCCCGCCAAGGTCTCACTGATACAGAAAAATTATATTTGCGTGGTCTTTTGTGCAATTACAGCCCTAGTGATATTGCGCGTCAATTGTCGAAAAGTGCTAGAGGGGCTGAGGTTTATATGTGCAAAACTCTCTACCAATATTTTAAGGGTATTCCTGAAACTCCTAGTGATGATGTTGGTAATTGGCGCAATGTTCATCAATGGTTGGATAAAGCTGGTTATAAAATAGATTTATCGGGGGATTCTACTGTCGGTAGGTCTTTACCAAAAGACGCTAAGATACATATAACTGATATTAATTTTATTAATAATAAAGAAAATAATAATGCAACAATTTCTATAGATATCAATATTAAGTTATCGTTTCCTTCAGAGGTGACAAATCAAGGTGAGGATGAAATAGCAAATGATTAAAGATAAACTTAGGAAAAAAAGGTGAAACTGGCTACATTTAAAGGGTTTGGGGATCGCACGATGATAATCGATCCAAACTCTTACAGAAAGACATGATATTACTACACAGAAACCCGGTAACTTCTGCGAAACCGGGTTTCTAGGCTGTACTAAAAAGTTTCTTGTCCTGTTGGTTCTTGGTGGACAATGCCTCGCTTTTGAAGGCGATAATTCGCTACAACCGGGTACACAACACCGCGTATCCGATTGATCGCACCTACAGGACGATGAACTGCTAAGCCGTTCCAGGGAGAATATCTCAGGTTTTCGTTGAAATCAGATTGTTTTTCATAATCAATAATCTGATGCTTCACGGTGAGACGACCTACTGTCAAGAAGGGTGATTCCTTTTCCTTCCAGACATTGATGCCATCGTCGATCGGCATTTTTAGGCTGGTTTGGAACTGAATGCCAAAATCCCACCAGTATTCGGCACCAGGTTTCGCCAAGGCTTGAATTAGATCATTCCGGTAATAATTGTCTGGTTTATTGGGATCTAAACCCAAGGCTTTAGCGCGATCGACAAAGGGAATTTTAGGAATTCCCGGTCGAGATTGTTCTGGAATTATCTCGTGCGGTGGTTTGGATGAAACCGGAGTAAACCCATACTTAATTACAGCAGGATATTCGACAGGAACTAGACCAGGCTGGGAGGGATCGAAATCGGGGTAGAGACCCAAAGCAGAGGGTGAACCGCTCCAATATTTTGCTGTTAACACACTCTTCGGAGTCCGGCTACCCGTAAGCGTCGAGACAGCTATAAAGTGTCTGGGATGTCGTATTAGCCACTTTTTCAATGTCTCTGGTGATTCAACCAGAGCAGAAAAAAAGCCGTAGTAGTCTTTGATGGTTTGGCTCACAAATATCTCTGAATTGTGAACAATGATGTCCTGGGTTTTTGACTCGTGGCTTTGCCCCAGTCGTTCCCCTTCCACCCCCATCACTTTCACTGACATTGAGCGCGAATCTTTTTGGTAATCAGGGTATACTTTGGTAGCCCCGTTAGCAAATCGCAACCAAACAGGATATTCTTTGGGTTTTGCTAGCAAACCTTGCTTAAGGGAAATAGCATTGAGTCGCGAAGAACTTAACGAAGCGCGTTTGCCCAATTCCTGTTTAATCGCTTCCTGATCAAAGTCAAAAATTTCCAGAGTTCCTTTAACGCACGCATGAGTTTTGGCGTGAGTATCTCGCAGCGCCCGCTCCTTATCCCCGTAAAGATTATCCATCCGAAGCTTGGCCTGCTCAACCAAAAGATCGTAGTATTTGCGTTCGTCCTGTTCGGGATATTCGGTAAATAACTTCTTGCTCATAAATAACCTTTGAGAAGCTAATTGTGGCGATAATGGTTGGCATTTTTCCCTTCTATTTTACCTGATTTTTCACCTAATGTCGAGGGAACTCAGGTGTAAGTTGTTCGCGGTTAATTGCGTAATCCTCTAAACCGCGAACAACTCACCACTGCGACTGTCGGCTTTTATTTAACAGGAGTTATACATTGGAAAAAAAGGCGTACACTTTACAATTTGTAACCCCACTTTCCTCGTGTTCTGTCAGCTCATTAAGATCGTTTCCAACCATCATTATAAAAAGAAACTTTGTACTCTTTACCGCCAGGAACATTACGGTTCAGCACCTGCTCGAGGGTCTTGGTCTTCTTAATCTCTTCCCAACCTACTGGTGAAAAAGTTTCGGGATTGAAGACATTTTCGGCTAATAGAGGATTGGTGAAAGCTTCAGAAAATGCATCAATTCCTATCAGTCGTCCGACTAAAGGAGGTAAGGCTGAATTTGGCCGCAAATCTTCTGCGTAGAGTCCAACATACAACTCAATGTTGTCTACGTGACCGTACAATCGTTTCAATTCTTTTTGGACATCTTCATCGCCACTAATTTGATTGAAATCGGTCACCCGTGGATACTTACACAGTTCGCGGTAATCGTTATAGGTTCTTAATTTGGCTGCACGACCTGCATTAATACTGGCGATTTCGGTTGGAATTAGGAAATCAGGCGTATTGAATAAACCCAATTGCGCTGCTGGTTGGGAACAAGTTTCTTCAAACATAGCTCCCAAACCCTTGTTAATGATCATATCATTGTTCCACATCGACTCGGGCATAGGCATTTCCTTCCCGTTATGGATTAGCTTATCGGGCAGCATACTATGCCAACGATAAACTAAAGTAAATTCTACCATCATCCAATTGTTGCGATACCATTTTTCATCAATAAACGCTGGGGGATCGGTGAAGAATTGGAAGTGATAGGGAGTAAGGTGGTTGATATAATCCTCAAGCACAATTTTCAGAAACTCCGCCATCACGATATTTCTGGCGGTTTGGAAAAGGCGTTCATCATCCCAAGTCGGATAATTTTTTGCTAAGAGGTCGCACACGCGATTATGTTCTCTTAAGCCAAGAACGTTGAGCATTACATAGCCAACTTGCACATTGACACGCTCTAACTCTATCCCCATTACAAATAATTTTTGTCTCTTTTCAGGGGATATTTTATCTGATTTTTTTTCCTCGTATGGACCGACTTTTTGATGGGGAATGTCTTTGAATTCTTCCTTAGGCTGTCCGTTCTCATCATAGTAAAAAGGAGGATATTCTTCGCCATTTATAATTTGGCTTTTTAGCTTCCCTCCTTTCTTAGACCTCAGCAGGTCAGTAATAGCTGCGTTCAACCCATAGACGTTACACAGATCGATTTGGTGGTTGGAACTATTTCGGCGCTGATCCACTCGATCGGTTCGCAGGAAACTGTCGGTAAACCATTGCACGAAATAGGGGAACATAAGAGAGGATTTGGCCGAATATTTCGTCTTCCCTTCTTTTTTGCGGTACAAGACTTTTAAATCATCAATAGGCGGGAGATTCTTTTCAAAATTATCTGTGGGGCTTAAATTAACCCCTACGTAGCTTTTATCCGTTAATGGCTTCCAATCAGTAGGCGGTAGATGAAGTCCCGAATAAGAGCGATCGTTTAATGACTCCCAAGAGGTGTAGGGAGACATGGTACTAAACGCATAGGGGCGAGTGGGAATTTTTAAGACGGCATTGTTAATCAGAGTTTTGTTGACTTTTTTCCTAAGCCCCTCGTTGCTTTGAATGAAGCTCCAAAGCGGCTTGAAGTTAGTTAAAAGCAAAGTCTCGATTTTGTTTTTCTGCCCGTCTCTTGATGTATCTCTTTTTGAAGGCATAATTGTTTTTCCTTTTGGTTCTGGTAGATTTGATTGATTGCCAAGCCTCAATTCCGGGATGTCGATCTAGTCTTTTTTCTCCTTTTCAATTGATTTTAATTTTTTAGATAAAAGCGATTTTAGATTCTCGGGGCGGTACTGTATGTCTGCGCTTTCAAAACGCTCGATCGCGCTTTCATGAATATCGTCAATGGTCTCCACCACCTCGCGCCACTTGATTCCTGCCAATCTGTAGAACCCAGGTTTGTTTTGAAATGGAACCTTATAATCAGGCTGGATATCCTTAATGGCATCTGGATCGAATTCAAGGTTCAATTCAAAGTCACTGATTTGATCCAACATCCACTTCAAGACAGCATCTGATAACCCGCGGTATGCTGGCGTACCACCGCCGATGCAGCCATGCTCGCCTGGAAACCAAACTTGACGAAGCTTCTGCTTGGGGGCATCAGGATATTTCTTCATCAGGGTAACATCAAAGATTTCGCGAATTTCGTCGATCGCAACGGCGTGCAGCGCATTCTCAATATCCTTATTTAAAGTAGTGTCGTGGAATTGGTACCTTCTTTTGAACTGTGTCTCAAACTTCTTCAAGGCGGGTACAAGAGGAATACCAAGGGCTCCAACGGTGTCGAAACAACCAAGCAAGGTAATCGGGACGCGATCGCCTTCATCTTTGCCGAATTTTTCGCGGAAACTCTTTGCTTCCGGATGCTTTGGTGAAATCTCTCGCTTACGGTAAAGCTCGTAAGCTTGTGATGCCTTGGTAACATAACGGCGGGATAGGAGACCGGAGCAATAGATCATCCCCGCTAGACTCCTGACTGTGTAAGCACCGCGACTGAACCCGAATAGATAGATTTCGTCACCGCGATCGTAGTTGAAAGAAAGAAAACGATAGGCATCTTGTATATTTTTATCGATTCCCAGCCCAGTGACTCCGCCCACAATCTTGTTACTGTCTACTCCAATTCCGTCGTCATAAAACACCATCTGCGGCACCCCGTCACTGGCTGTCCGTTTCACTGCCTGGGCAATCCTAACCACATTAGTTGGGCACTGAGTATCTAGTTTGTTCCAAGTTCCATCACAGCAAACGATCAGACGTTTCATTTTTACATTCTCTCTTTTTCCTGAGATTTGATAGCGAGCTGTAATTGCTAATCGGTTACTTGAGAATTGCCAATTCCCATTTGTGGGTCGCCTCAGCAGGCGATCGCTCCTAATTTCTTGCTTCAAATTGTTATCTGGTTGGGCAATCTTGAGTTATTTCGATTCTCAGGATATTAGTCCCAAAACACCATCTAGTCTAGTGGGTTGTATTAAAATGTGAATTTTATTTATATTTCTTAACTTTTGAAAATGATAGCGTGAAATCGTAGGTTTGGTTCTGGGAAAATGCTCGATTCTCCTAACAGGAGTATTGCTCCGACGCCCTAGCTAACACACCTTTAAACACATTTACGCTCTGCCTTGTCAGCTTTTAAAACAGCTATAGCAATCCTTGCAGGAGTCATAAATTTTTTACCCCACCCCAGCCCTCCCCGAAGCCGCGGTCCGGGAGTAAGAAATTCACAAATGATTTAGGATTGCTATATATCTTATCAATTTGTCAGTTGGCTGCCAGATAATAGTGACATATTGGCCGCACCCATAGCAGCTTTGGGTTATGGGTGCGGTTAAAATTTGTTTAAGTCACTTTAAGCTGGGATGCTATGTTCTGGAATTTTTTAATAATCAGTGGGCTTTTCTGGTTTCTCGATCGGTAAATTTGTGCGAAAATTTCCTAGCCCCGGTTAAATTTGAAACGTCCAAAAGTGGGGACGATCGCTCGCAGCGAGAAGCTGCGGGGTTCTCGCACCAAAATCAAAGGCAGCAAGCCGAATAGCCGCACAGCAGCCGAGAGGGCAAACAGTGCCCCCAAACTCATGCCCGGAAGTTCGGCAACAAAGCCGCCGGCGGTAGTTCCCAAAGCCCCAGCTACTCCCGAAACAGCAGCGGCGATCGCAAAATAAGTCGAGGGTTGCTTGATCGAGGCTATCTCCATTTGAATATTGTTAGTACACAGCCCGATCGCCCCTAAAGTCGTTCCCCCCAGCAAGTGCAGCAGTGGCAGCCACACCCACACCGCAAACGGGTAATTGCCCGTACCCAACCACAGCAAAGGCGTTACGGCCACCACCAGCCCAACAGCAATTAGCAGGGGGCGATTTCCCCAGCGATCGGCCAACTTGCCCCAAAACATCAGCAGCAGTAGATTTGCCCCGGAACTCAAGCTGCTGTAAATCGTTACCAAACTCACATCCAAGCTTAAATTTTTCAGCAGGTAGATATTAAAAAAAGGCGCGCTGAGATTAACTGCAAATGTCCACACACTAAAGTAAAGAATAAACATTAAGAAATTAGAATCTTTCAGCGCCAAAGGCACAAAATCTGTTATCTGCTTTTCTTTTTTGTCTGAAAGTCGATCGTTCTCTGCATCTTTTTTGTATAGCTGCGGATTCACATCCACCATGAAGTATTGACACCCCAAACTAATCATTCCCGCCAAAACACCCACCAATAAAACAATACCGTAACCCAAAAGTGGATCGGCGCCCCAAGTTGACACGGACCATCCCATCGACGGCACTCCCAGCAAACTAATTAAGCTCGTAGCACTGTTGCGAAAGCCAAAATAGCGTCCCCGCAGGCGGTGAGGAACCACGGCTGCCATCCAACTGAACCAGTTAGAACTGCCAAAAGCTCCCAGCCCGCTAGCTGCTAAGACTGTTACCAGCGTCCATTGCAGCAGTTGGTGGGGGTCTGCGTGCTGGGAACCCCAAACAATTGCCACCGCGAACACCAGCCACAGCAGCCGGGACACGCCGAATATCCCTTGGTTGTACCAGTAGCGGCTGGTTGTGCGGTCTGCGAGGTATGCTCCTAATGGTTGCAGGAGATTTACCACCATCGGAATAGCCGAGAATATACCTATTTCCACGCTGCTGGCGCCGAGTTGCAGCAAGAAGTTGCTCAGCAGCACGCCCCCGGTCGCCGACTCGAAGATAGTGGAAAAAATGCCGTCTAAAGTTGAGGCTTTCAGGGTCGATCGAACGTCTTGTTTAGAAATTTTGAGATCGGTTTTTGGAGATAGAACGAGCTGAGATATTTTCTTGTCTAGTATTTCTGGAGTCTGAAGAGATAGAGGTTCATTTAACTGTGCAACTGGTTCAACCATAGTTATAGGATTTTATGTTTGAGATCGTAGATTAAATAATTGCCAAATCCAGGTTTTGTAAAGGTTTGAGGCTGGCTGGCCATTAAATTATTTTTCACGCGCCGGTGGCAAAAAAAATTAATCTTTCTGGGAAAAATTCCTGAGCTAGCCTGTTAAGATAAAACCAGCCCCGCCTTCAAGGTGTGAGCTTGAAAGCTAGACTGGCACTTCCGGGTAATTGTTATAAATATAGGTGGCAAGCGATCGCTGGGACATCAACCGCTTGGGAGATTTGACACTCCCCAGCCTAAAGGCGTAGGGATTCTTAATTCATCGACTGACCTTTAAGCGCTATGTCCTTTCGGCACTTCTTAAACCTTTCAACCGTACAAAATACGAATTGACGAGTTCAACTCACAGCAACCCCAGAGGGTCTATCTCCAAAAGCGTACTAGGATATTTACCTAGAGTTGGGGTATGCCCTACCCTACTTAACAACACTAAATAGTTTGTTTCTCTGGTTAAAGGAACTGTGTTAAGCCCCTAGCTGTTTAGAGAGTTTTCGCCGCTCTTTGTCCCCCGGTTTACGCCTGAAAGTGTGTCGTTAAGTGTTTTTATGCACTTCGGGCGCAGGAGTCTAACCTTGACAACTCTAGTATACTAGAAATTTCCTGACTTTTAGGAAGGGATTTAAGAAATTAAAGCCGTCCTAGAATGACAGGGTTTTAGACCCAATTTCCTTGATAAATTTGCCAGTTGTAAAAAAGTAGGTTTTAGGGCTTAACAAGGAAGCGATCGCAGCATTTCGCCGGCCAAAAATTGCTCGAGTTCGGCCTCAAACAAGTCCCCCCAAGGGCCAAAACAAATTTCGCGCCAGATCCTCGAGTCGGCTCTCAGACCTTTACGGCTAGCTAAATATTGTGAAAATCGCCCGCACCGGCCCGTAAGCCTTCGGAGTGGGTTGTTGGCGATCCTCTACGAGGGCTCCGCTAACGCACCTCAACAAAAGTGTGGCTGCGATCGGCAACTGGCAGGACAAAATTATCACTTGACAAAATTTAGGCTAACTGATGATAATAGCAAACCCTAGAATTAAACTTAAATGTTTGAGGGGTATCAGTGCTAAGGCGTGATGTCGATCGCCAGCAAATTTAAGTATTTCTGCATTTGATCGTGAGCAAAACTCAACCTTTATCGGGGTATACATTGCCAGTATTTGCCTGTGCGGCCGCACTTGCAGCTTTGCGGTGCTTGCGTGAGGGTATTCAGTCTCTAGAGAGCGTATCAGTAAATTTACTGGAACCGCAAATAACGGCAGAAATTCCGATCGAGCAGGCGTCTGTACTCAAGACTGGTACGGCTTTAGGCGTGACTCGCTCAGATCCGGGGGACAACCTCGATCTGACTCGCAATACCCCCGTTTGGGCAATGGTGGAATTGGGGAGAGGGTCCGATGGGGAAAGCGTCCGAGAGTCCGAGAATGGGGGAGAGTCCGAGCAGATTGTGATTCTCGGCGGTGAAGGTATAGGGCGTCACACAGTCGGTGGAGGAGCGGCGATTTATGATTACGCAATGCGGCTGCTGCGATCGAATCTGAGCCGAGAACTCGCACCGTCTGAAAAAATTACTGTCACCGTGATTCTGCCGTCAGGGCGCCAACTAGCCACCCGCACTTCTAACGAAGCTTTCGGCGTGGTAGAAGGACTTTCGCTGCTGGGTACAACTGGCATTTCTCAACCCCTGAGCGCGCCGGGACAGTTGGAAGTTTACCGCGAACAACTGCAAGAAAAAGCCCAACTGTTTGACTGTTTGGTTTTCTGCATCGGCGAAAACGGCCTGGATTTGGCGCGACAACTGGGGATTAATCCCTCTAGGCTGGTGAAAACCGCTAACTGGCTCGGCCCGCTGCTGGTAGAAGCCGGATGTCAGGGCGTGCAGTCAATTTTGCTGTTTGGCTATCACGGGAAACTGATGAAATTGGCGGCGGGAATTTTTCACACTCACCACCACCTGGCGGACGGGCGCAGGGAAATTCTCACAGCTTACTGTGCTAAGGCCCGAATGCCCGCGGATGCGTGTTCCGCAATTTTTGCCGCCGCGACAGCCGAAGACGCTCTCGGGCAACTGCGGGCTTTGGACGCTCAAACTGGGAGCAATTGGGTCGATCGAATTTACGGCGACATCGCCCGACAAATAGACTTGCGCTCATCGGATTGCATTTTTACTCACACTAACCTGCGCATCCCCGTGGGCTCGGTGATGTTCGGGCGCGATCGCAAAATTATTGTTAAAAGTGATATGGGAGATACACTTTTGACCCAAATTTGTTAATCTAGTGTGAATATCCCTGAATTCTGTTTAAAACATCAATCAGGGATAATATTTAACAAATAATAATTCTTAGTCCCTAGACCTTAATTATACTAGGTTGCTTTGGGACGCAATTTCTGACGCAAGAGTTCAATTAATTAGGGTAAGGCTCGAAGTAAATCTATGCTTGCCCTGTGCCCGATTAATCGGCTAACATCGCTGACAGCAATCTAGTATAAATAAGATTTATTCCTAGCGACTAATAATTACTTGCCTTCCTCAGTCTTGTACTGAGACCGCGACAGATATCTCCGCTACGTTCGACCCAATTAGCAATTAGCAATTACGCAATAACCGTGACTACTCAAATAAAAACTGAATCAGTCCTCCCAAACTCTTTTCTGGGGCAGATAGATCGCCAGATCATCGTGATTCTCGACTTCGGTTCGCAATATTCCGAACTGATTGCTCGCCGCATTCGCGAAACTCAAGTATATTCAGAAGTTATTTCTTACCGCACTACGGCAGAACAGTTAAGAGCTATCAATCCTAAAGGAATTATTCTTTCAGGAGGCCCGAGTTCTGTATACGATGAAAAAGCACCCCACTGCGACCCAGAAATTTGGAATTTGGGAATACCGGTGTTGGGAGTGTGTTACGGGATGCAGTTGATGGTAAAGCAGCTCGGAGGTAAGGTTGAGCGAGCTAAATTAGCGGAATACGGTAAGGCATCGCTATTTATTGACGATCCTACGGATTTGCTGACAAATGTCGAAGAGGGCAGCACGATGTGGATGAGCCACGGAGACTCCTGTACAGACCTGCCACCGGGTTTTGAGATCCTGGCTCACACGGACAATACTCCGTCTGCTGCTGTGGCTAACCACGAGAAAAATTTGTACGGCGTTCAGTTTCACCCAGAAGTAGTTCACTCGATCGGGGGAATAGCTTTAATTCGCAATTTTGTTTACCACATTTGCGAGTGCGAACCGACTTGGACGACTGCTACTTTTGTGGAGCAATCGATTCGCGAAATTCGAGAGCAAGTGGGAGAGAAACGAGTTTTGCTGGCTCTATCGGGCGGTGTAGATTCTTCTACTTTGGCTTTTTTGCTGCACAAGGCGATCGGCGACCAACTTACCTGTATGTTTATCGACCAAGGGTTTATGCGGAAGTATGAGCCAGAACGGTTGGTAAAATTATTTAAAGAGCAATTCCACATTGACGTTGAGTATGTTAATGCTCGCGAACGCTTTTTAGCTCAACTTGAAGGGATTACCGATCCGGAAGTAAAACGTAAGCGGATTGGTCACGAGTTTATCAATGTATTTGAAGAAGAATCGAAGCGTCTGGGCCCCTTCGACTACCTGGCACAAGGTACTCTTTATCCGGATGTGATTGAGTCGGCTGACACTAATGTAGACCCGAAAAGTGGCGATCGAGTTGCTGTTAAAATTAAAAGCCACCACAACGTGGGGGGTTTGCCGAAAGATTTGCGATTTAAGCTGATTGAACCGCTGCGAAAACTGTTTAAGGATGAGGTGCGAAAAGTCGGCCGGTCGATCGGGCTACCGGAAGAAATCGTGAACCGACAACCTTTCCCCGGCCCGGGATTGGCGATTCGGATTATAGGAGAAGTTACCGCAGAGAGACTAAATATTTTGCGAGATGCTGACTTCGTGGTTCGCCAAGAAATTAACCGCCACGGATTGTACGGTGAACTTTGGCAAGCTTTTGCAGTTTTGCTACCGATTCGCAGTGTAGGGGTGATGGGCGATCAGCGCACTTATGCTTACCCGATCGTTCTGCGGTTTATTAAGAGTGAAGACGGGATGACGGCTGATTGGGCGCGGGTTCCTTACGATTTGTTGGAACTGATCTCGAACCGGATTGTGAATGAGGTTAAGGGGGTGAACCGGGTGGTTTACGATATTACTTCTAAGCCGCCGGGTACGATCGAGTGGGAGTGATGGGTAGTTAGCGATCGAGTAGGCGGACAATACTTTTGTCCGTCTGCACCGACTATTTAATTGCGATCGCGCATTTCAGCATTTAGGAGCAGTTCGCACTGTTGAAATACGTAATTAATAGTGGCAAATAGTCGATTTAGGTCATCAATCAAGTAAGACTGTTTATTTTTAGTAAAACTATTTGACTTCAGCTTGCCAAACTGCCATACTCCCCCATTCGAGACAATTCCAAATACTTCTTGCTCTGAGTTTTCATTCAGTCGCTGTGCTGCAATCATTTCAGCTAAACACTGAGCCCATCCATTTTCAAAGTTATCTTGTTTCGCTTCTACTAACAGAAAGTAAGGTTGTTCAAAAACAACTTTTCCTAATGAAGAACGTTTAGCCAAAATATATTCAGGAAACCCAGAAAGATAGTGATCGTAGGTGAGAGATTGATGGCTCCACAAAACAAATCCGCTATAATAGCGCTTCCAAACTTCTTTGAGCACTGGATAAATCAAATTTTCGCAAATGGCAAATTCAGAATTGTCAACCACTCCCTCTCGCATTGTAAATTCCAAATCTTCTCGAAAGTAGTCAGAGACATGAAACTCTGTTTCTACTATAAAATTAGATTCGGTGTAGGTAATCTGAAATTCTTTGAGGACTGAACTGATGGTTTTATAAGCACTGAAGGGCATAATCGCTTACCAGATTTAGGTTGCGTATTTTATTGAGCTGATTTTAGCATGGGTAAAGGGCGATCGTGTTTAATTGCGATGGGCAATTTCAGCATCCAGCAGCAATTCGCACTGTTGAAACACGTAATTGATCGCGGCAAAAAGTTTATCTAATTCTTGAATTGTATAAAACGTTTGATTGCGAGTAAAAACATTAGATTTGAGTTTGCCTAACTGCCAGCGATCGCCATTTGATACAATTCCAAATACTTCTTGCTGTGCATTTTCATTCAGCCGCTGTGCCGCCATCATTTCAGCAATACACTGCGCCCATCCTGCCTCAAAATTATCCTGTTTTGCTTCAATTAACAAAAAGTAAGGTTGATCAAACACAACATTTCCTAACGAAGACTTTTTCGCTAATATATACTCGGGAAATCCTGAAAGCTTTTCGTCATAGGTTAAAGACTTGTGACTCCACAATATAAATTTTCGGCGATAGTGCTTCCAAACTTCCTTTAAAACTGGGTAAATCAGATTTTCGCAAATGGCAAATTCAGAACAGTCTGCTGCACCGTCTTGCATGACGATTTCTAGGTCTTCTCGGAAGTAATCGGGTATAGGGAATTCAGTTTCAATAATAAAGTTAGATTGGGTATAGGTGATCTGAAATTCTTTAACAACGGCATCGACAGTTTTGTAAGCGCTGAATGGCATAACAAACTCCTAAATTTAGGTGGCGTATTTTATTGAGCTAATTTTAGCATGGGTAAAGGGCGATCGGTTTTGGTGGGAAGGGCGATCGCCTAAAAAAAAAATTATTCTGCAGTCTATTTATCTGGCAATAGTTCCTTGCTAATTGTCTCGAATTTAAGAGATAGTGATAGAACTTTTTTCTTAATACTATCAGCAGTTTGAGGTTGATTATTCATGCCACAATGAGCAATATCATTACGCAACTCTGCCATTTGACTCCAGATACTAGCAAGTTCATCTGCTTGTGGCAAAGTTGCAAACTTTTCATTGCAACGGCTATCAAGAGGAGGGCGAGGATTACGTTTATTCTTTTCAACTGCATTATTTAGAGCAGCTTCTACATACTTGCGACCTTTTGAATGATCGAACATGGGTTCACCAAATCGCAGCGCTAAGATAGAAACCAACCACTCACGCGCTAAAGTAACTGCTTGTACTAATTGATCTCGGTCAATGTACCATTTAATCATCTGCAATTGTAGCCGCAGATTCTGGCTCAATGCTGCTTCATCTTTAGGATTTTGGAGAGCAAATTGTCCGTACTGTTCAACTACCTTGTCTGATAAAAGTGAAAATGGTTTAGCTCTATCGGCCAAACTTGGTGCAGCTTCCTTGAGAATTTGTTCTAACTCAGTAGCCGATTGCATCGTCTCAATTGGTCTAGTTACACTTAAAGCTAGAGAGATATTCTCAATAGCTTCAACCGACTTTTTAAGATTGTCTCTAATTGGTCTGCTAGATGGAATTTCGCTTAGTTCAGAATTTGATGGTATAGCACTTTTAAGTAACTTAGCTAGTTCTCGTCCGTCTCCTATTTTGACAAATTGATTAGTGGCTGTAATCCAATCAATCATTGACACAAATTCAGATAAGTCAATGACAGGCGCTGGTACGTTATTTTTGCTGTCGCTTAATTCAGGAGCACCATAGTAAATAGCTGCAATTGTTACGTTTTTCGCCGCTTTGAGGTAAGCAGCGAATAAGAAGACTAGAAAAGGAAGCGATCGGAGTCCGTGAGTAATATCAAAAATTACGCGATCGTCTTCATCAACATATTGAGTGATGATTTTAAAAGTTTCCCACATTTCCTCTGTAGTTCTACCAGTTGGGATATCAATCGGCTTAATACGCGCATCTCCTAGTGCTTCTAATAGAGGCCAAGTAGTTGCTTTTGCTTCTTCTGTGACGCACACTAACATAGTGTCATATTCACAAAACTGGTGCAGTGCTTCAGCAAATACTTGACCATTGTAGGTGCGATCTCTATGGCTATAAATAGTTTCTCTTGGATATTTACCTAAAAATGTAATAATTTTTGTTTGAATCATTGGTAATCTCTTTAATCTAGTTTGACAAGTGTTTGACCCATTCCCAAACGGGTTTTAATTCCCGTACCTGAATACTGACTGTATTGAACGAGCAGATTCGCTACATTAGCCAGCAAGGAATCAGTGCGGTAAGGAATTTGCAGCGTTACTTGACCGACAAACCCGTTTACATATCCTCTCGGCAACTGGTGCGATCGCGTTTGAATTTTGTGGTGTTTTAATAAAACAGCCTGACTCAAATAAGCGATTAATTCATCACTCCCCAAATAAACAGGAGCAAAGTGATTCCACCTTTCTAACCAACTGCGAAACATCTGATTGGGAATGGGTAAAGCTAAGTGCGTCGAACCTTGTGCGAAAGCAGTCGGAGTTGTAAATTTAAGGTCGAAGCGGCGGACGGGTTCGGGTTCATTGGCTACAAGTTCGGTGTAAAGTTGTTCGTAGCTGGTGATTTCATCTTCTCGATTAATTATATCAAATTTAGCACCTAGAAATTCGAGAGATGGTGAGAGATTCAGGGAGGCGATCGCTTTTGCAGCATTTTCCTGCAAGCCTGACAAAGACAAGGTATAAAACTCATCTGGTGTAAACGTCTGAAAATCTTTTGAAACTTGGTAAAAACCCTGAATTCCTGAAAAACTTACAGAAGGTACAGCCTCACTCCCGACTTCTAAGTCTAATCGGCGATGCAACTCCTTCACCAATTCTAAATGGTAAGCGCGCGGCAAAACAGCGGGTTCGGATACAGTTAATGTCCAGGTAGAACGAATTAGCATGGCTTAAACTTTACCCATCCAGGTACATATTTGATATCGCCCTTATGATCTACAACAGTCCGCCGCGATTTGGGTGCTTCAAAACCCGGTGCTTTGATTCCGCAAGTATCACGGATTTCGGCTACCAATTTCTCATCAAGACATAAACTAACCGTAGTCCCCAACATTCCGCTTGCCCAACCAACCCTTAAGCTATAAGGGCACTCAGTCGGTTCGTATAGTTCCTGAATATAGCTGAAATTTAAGTCTTTACCTTGGTGGCGATTATTTTTGATATCCTCCCAATAATCGTGTTCAGCATCCCATTGCTCTTGAGCAAACTCTTGACAAATTTTCAGGAGTTCATCCAGATTTTTAAACGGTATTTTCATGCCTTCCTTGTGACTGAACCATTGCAGCATTTCTGTATCCAGACTCAGGGTGAATTCAGTCTGCACGTTGCGAACCATTTCCGCATAAATGGAAGCGCGATATTTGGCGTTATAATCTGGAAAGCGGCTGGAGACAATGACTTCAGCAACTATAGGTAAGTTAAAAAATACATTCTTTCCTTGCTTAGTGACTTTTTTGAATTCTAGCAAAGGCTGAGAATCGGTGACTTTAATGGCTCGCATGAAGTCCGTGTTAGGCCCAATTTTGCTTTTGACCGATCGCCCTTGATATGATAGAGCAAAATCAGTGAATAAACTATCCATGAATAGTTCATCATCTAAAAATTTTTGTTTGTGTTTATTTGCGAGTTCCCCTCTACCAAGTTTTTCTCGTAATTTGATTTCTATGACACTAAGGCTGGCAGATTCTGGTAGTTGATATTTGTTTTCATGTTTGAGGAGCTGGTAGGCTATCGCAGTTCTAATTGCCCCTTTAATCGACGAACCGGGAACATACAATTGTCCCATGCCGTTACGAATCATCGGACGCAAATCTGTCACCGAATTTTCAGCCCATTTATGACTGACAGCAATTTCAGGAAAAATGCGATCGCCATTTTCACCTGTAGCATTCCACCATTGATCGCCCAAGACATCTTCAAGCAATTTAGTAATATTTTTGCGCTCTTCAATAGTACGAATATAATCGTCCAATCGACCCCCTTGATACAGCACTTTTGCTAAAGCTTCCCGATCTGGGAGATAAACCCTTTTAGATGTCTGGACATATTCAAAAGGATTCAAGCGCGAGACTTCTGAGCCGATATGTAAAATAGGACTTGTTAGCTGAATCCGCTTTGATTCGGAAGCTTCAGGTTTTTTGATGGCAAGGTGAGAAGTAGCAGTCATGATATTTATTCACTCTTGACTTTGATAGGAAGACTTAAACTAATGCCGCTGCGGTAGATCGGATGATTTTTAGGTTTCTTAGTTTGTTTATCTATTAATTGATGAGGTGTAACGTCAGCAATTTTTCCTAACGGCGGCGACGAAAAAACCGAACCTTCCACAAACATTCGCAGCATTTGGCGGCGCAACTGTTGCCCTGAAATCCAACCTCCTCGCTCTATAGTTTCATAGCAAACATCTTTATCTTCGGTTATCAAATGCTTTAGGGCTGACAAATCATCATCCCAGAATAAACTCATTAGACTGTAATGACTTGCCTTGAAATCCACGACTTTTTGCCAAAATTCAGGTAAGGACAACCATTCAACCTCAAAGTGTCCTGCACCGCTGCTGCGTTCGCCTCCTATTCCTTCTTCACCAAGCAGTTGTAAAGCAGCATAGAGTTGATTTTCTAAGGTTTCGTCCTTCTGAGAAAAGTTGAGCAGGAAGTACAAACCCGATCGACTTTTGATCTCGTTACCATTTTGCTCCCATTGGAATTGCACAAAACCTGTATGATAAAAGTTGGTTGCTCTGGTAACGCGGTCTACTGCTATTTTTGGTTCTTGACCGATTTTAAAAGCTTCTTTATAGCTAAAAGTTCCCTGTGCGTGCAAAAAGCCATCAGATTTTTTCTTGTTAGTCTCCTTAATTAGTTCTTGTCTGTCCTCACTGGTAAATCCTTCTCCCTGATACCATTTATGCCACACTTCTAAAGGCAGATAATTAATCTTTTTGTAAGCCTTAAAAAATTCTAAGTCTCCGTCACCAGCAGGGTAGTTAGCGGGAAACTTTAAAGGACGCGGCAAATAGTAAATATCGCGATCGCCGTGATGGCGATAGACAAACGTCGAACTCATCGTTACGGATGGCTGCGGGTTGAGAAACCGCTGCAATACTTTCTCAAAGTCATCCTTCTTAAACAATCGAGCGCAAGCACTAATCCAAGCACTAAATAGAGTGTCAGAACGCACGCGATCGCTCGTCTCCTCCATCCCAATTCCCAATTCCCCAAAATGAGCGGGAGAGTTGCCAAAATTGAGTTTAACTAATCTCCAGTTATTCATGCTTCGCCCCCATTTCCTGGCAGCAATCGCTGCTGAATTTCATCGCGGAAGCGGCCGAAGTTTTCGAGAAGTGCTTTTGTATTAGCCACGGGTTGAATTGGGGGCAAACCTGCTTCTCCGCTGGCTATCTGACGGTATTGATTTAAACTGCGAAAAGAAAACTGAAAATCCGCAAATTTGACTTTGCCATAGCCGCGAGAACCGTGTCCGCCGAGAGCATCATCTTCTAATAATGCAAGTGCGATCGCCAGATTCTGCAAATCCTCAATAGCTTGAGAAGCATCTTCAACCGTGTAGATCAGTTCAAACTGAAATTTTGACCCAGCAGGAACCCTTTCTACTTGTCTGGGATTGGCTGCTGCTGTAATGCGATCGATACCGTTTTCAAACTTCCACTCTGTCATGTAGAGTCCGGTATTTACCCTCTCAAGTTTTTCCGCAGATTCCCTCTGTAAATGACAGTCCCGAACAATCAAACGTGCTGTGGCATTCCGTCCTTTAACTTTTGTGTATAATTCTCCAAGTTCTCCTTCCCTTTCCTCTACAAAACTCCCCAATCTACTGCCATCATTAGCTTTAGCAATCCTTCGCTGGGAACGGTCTTTTACGGCTTCTAATTGCTCTGCCTCAACGGCATCAGTTTTAACCCAACAATCTACCCCCGTAGATCCAAAAACGCGACAGACTTTGCAATTTTGAGCGCCGTCGTAAAAAATTAGCAGAGGTGGTTTTTCCTTTCCCTGTTTAACTTCTGTAAATCCATCTACTAAATCATCGCTTTCGTAGCGATAAGTACCGCTTCCACCAGGTCTATTCACGGGCTTGTTTTCCAATCGTTCTAAAATTGAACGCAGTTTGCCTTTAATTGACGAGCCAGGTAAATAAGGATGCTGAGTTAAAGGGTCGCGAATTACAGGTTTATCCAGTCCTCCGATATCCAGGCTTTCTCCTCCTCCGCCAATGTGTAATCCGGTTTCTACATTCAGCGTACTGGTAATGCGAACTTTACCGAGTAAAGGTTTTTGTGTAAGAGATACAGGCATAGCTATTTTCCACCTTCTGCTTTGTGATAAGCAATAATTGATTCAATCAGTTGAACGAGACGCTCAAAATCTTCGGTGCTGCGTACTTTGTCGATCGCCGGTGACATCACATCACTCATGGGTTTTGCAGCTTTTTGTCTGGCTGCGGCGTAGGCTAGTTTTGGTTTGAGGAGAACTACTTCAGTTTCTATTTTGGAAAAGTCATTTGTTTGAGCCAAAGTGACTTTCATCTTGTTCACAGCGTCAAGGAACTTGCGAACCTGATTAGTTTCTAATCGTTGCTGCTTCAAATAAGGACCAAACTCCTCGGCCTGTTTAACCAAGTCACGAATCGGATAAGTTTTTAAACTTTCTAATCCAGTAATTGTTTTGACTATCCTTTTCGTAATCTCTAAAGGCGGTTCAGTGGACATAACCGTCTTGTCGGCCGAGGTGTGTAGTTGTTGTTTTTCCTGTATATTTGCAGGATTATGGAGATTTAGAGAATTGACTTTTTTAGGTGGTTCAGGCATTTTGATATTAGCGGTTTAGTAGTTCAAGCCAAGTTGCGATCGCCCTAAAATAAGGCGCGTTATACGGATTTTTCAGAGAAGTTCGCACTGGGGCAAAATTCTCATTGTCTCTGACTTGACTGGGAAGTCGCGCCAGAGTATAAACGATTTTAGGCAAATGTAAGTAGTAACGAATTTCTCTTTGTTGCTCTGCCGATTTATCCTGAATTTTTGCCAGCATATTTTCTTGAGCTTCAGCAGTCATCAACAGGTTGCGAATAAAAGTTCGGGAGTAATTAATATCTAGATTTTTCAGTTGCTCGACGAGGGGAAATATTCCCCACAGATCCGGTTTAAATTCGGGACTTAAGTAGTTTCTAATCTCCTCGTCTATAACAGCCAAGTTTTCTTGAATTCCCAACCATTCATCCCATTTAAACTTACCTCCAAACAAACCCAAACTATCGCGACCATTACCTTTGGCAGCTTCTTCTGCTTCGCCCGATGTTTTAGCCGCTTGATAGAGAGGAAATTTAGCACTATCAATGCTAATTCCCCCAGATAATGTAATATCTGGATTTTTTCCGGTATAAGCTCGGAAACACTGGTAAACGTCAAAGGCAAATTCAACTATCTCATTCCATGCACCGCTGACAAATAGATCGTCGCCACCCGCGTAAATGAACAGAAGATTTGGGCGAGCGCCCTCGGTTAAACATTTTGCCTTATCTAAGATTTTAACACTGTTTCGAGTTTCTAGTAAATTCTCCTTGCGGTTTTTTGCCAAACTATTAAGATAGACTTTAAAGAAGTAACTCATTTGGCGAGAAAGTCCAGCCAATCTTGGTAAAGTTTGATTTTCACCCAAACCCTCAGCAAAAATCCGCCCCAGTCTATCTACATCCATCCGCAAGTAACCAACTCTAGGAATCGCTCCTGCTTCCTTGGCTTTCTCTGCCATTTCACCTGCTCGGATAAAACCCGATTTTTCTTCGTTTCGCTGAGCATAGTTTCCCAATAACAACGGTACAGTATTATTTTTGTGATATTTTTTTAAGTCCCAATTGTTAACGAGCAAGACTGTTTCATCATCTTTAGCTACTTGTAAGGCTAGTTCGCCTTCCTGAAAAAAGTAGTAATAAAAATTTGGCAAATAAATCCTTTGGACTCCGCCTTTAATATTCGATCGCTTAGAGCGCACTATTGCCTGAATATAAAACAATTCATCGCCCAGCTCAAACATAGTGCGACACATCCAACAAGCACGAGACGAATCAGGCTCAAAGCGATTTAAAATTTTGAGACTTTGCAAATCATCGCGATTGCAAACTCGGCAAGGTTCATGACTCGGTTTGGGCTGGATAAAGTCATGAATGTGACCTTCAAACTTGCGGAGTTTCTGCTTGGCGAGGTTCTTGGTTACTTGTGTCCAGAGATCGGCAAATTCTTTAGTTTTTAGAGCTGTAGTTGGCACACGTAAATAATCGAGCGCTAAAAACAGTTTACCTTGAAAGGTATTTTTTAGCCACTTATTAAATCGCTCTTGAATCGTACCTAAAGCAGCTTGAACCTTTTTTGTATCGTTTGAGGCCAGCAAATATAAATTACCGCCACCCGCATAAATGACATTAGTACGGGGTAACTTTAATTCTTCCAGAAGCTGCTGAACCATTTCTTCGGTGACTAATTCCAGATAAAAACTTCTAGCGCGGAGAGATTTCAGCGCACCGTCAGAAGCAATGGTGTAAATAAACTTTTGAATTCCTGATAAATCCCCGGCGATTAAACCGATCGCAGTTGCATCAGGATTGTCAACCAAAGCACAAGCAACAGCCGCAGTCGATCGCGCCATATCTATCAAAGCAATATTCCGCTCGCCAAAGCTGAGACAAGAACCGAACTTCTCTAAAATCAGAGTTAGCAGTGATAAGTTTGGCCAGTCTTGTTTCCGAAGATTTTCTAAGTCTCTTTTGAGATTTTTTTTATATTCTTCTAAATCGGGAGGTTCTGTTAATGGATAAGGAATTGATGGGTAAGAATCATCGCTAGCATGAATAGCCACTGCCGGACAATAGTGTTGCTGATTTCGTTCGTTATCCTCTGACAACTTGACAGCATCAAATAGCAACTCCAAGTAACTTATGTGCGTATCCTCGTGCCATGACAATAATCCTTTCGCTTTAGTCACGGCTGGATTTTCAGTTAAAAACTGACATCCATCGGGTAATTTCGCCTCAGCCCAACCTGCTAAAGCGCAGATAGCTTGCTGCATAACTTGGAGAGCAACTTCTTGTGATGTCATATCTAAAACTTCCTCAATTACCTAGCGAACTATCAATCAACTAAGTCACCCAAATTATACTCAGGATTGTGAGTAATAGCAATTACATATTTTCCCAATTTGGGATCGAAAACTCCAACTGCACCGTAAAGATGAGAAACTTTGTGAACCAAAACACAAGCTACAGGTACAGATGCCGGCCCATTAATTTTAATTAGCCGCCCTCCCGACAATTCCCCAGAATTGCTCATTTCTGCCAAACGAGCCGTCGCATCTCGCACAATTTGGTCGTTTTGAGCAGCTTCTCCAAATCCAATTTTTAACACTTCACCCTGAAGTTCAATCTTGTAAGTAGTCATCAGCTCTTCCCACTTGATCTCCCGGATTATTGCATACTATCGGAAACACCCCCTTCCGATCGCCCTTACGCTATAAAACACAATTTAAATCCCTCAACCCACCATGAACCCAACATTTCGCAATCCGCCACACCCCAGACTCCTAGAGGATTTCGCCAACGGAACTCTCGACCAAATGCAAAATCTCACCCGCGCCATCAGGTTATGGGTTTTGGTAAGTTGGCTGTACAGCGACGAGGGATATATTGCCCTTAGCAATCCCTTTACCTATGCTGATTGGCGCGAATCTTTCTTTGGCAAAAATTACAAAGATGAAAAGCAGGAAGATATTCTTAACTATTCAGACCCGAATTGTGCTTGCAACAAAACAACACAACAGTGGTTGACAAAATGGAATGTATCTGTAAACGAGTGGCGGCATTCTTTGCAAAAACAAATAGCTATTGCCGATGCTGATTTAGACAAGCTCTTAGCAGAAAAGTTATTCGCTCAGGTGCGAAAATCGCTGCAAAATGACTTCGATTTCTTGGTAAGTCGGAATTTGCTGCAACGGTTAACCAGCGTGACGGGTAGAAGTAAAAACTACCGCCGAGTTGAACAAATACCGCCACTTTCCAGTCAAACAGAAAACCCCAATACAGACAGCAATTTGACTCCAAAAACACAGGCTTATCTCGCTGCTACTTTGGGGATGTTTAGTTTTCTCGACCCAAGTTTGCCTTTATTAGCAGACCAATTTTCAGAAGAGGTAGTTGATGAAGATAATCACCGTGTCTTTTTGTACGTTGATTATCTCGTACCCGAATCTAGTCCCATGCAAGATGCTGTCGATCAATTTCAGAGCGAATTGCAGGAAATGTGGGATTCTCAAAATATCGCTCCTTTGCTATTAACTTATCGCAGCGCTCATCAAAATCAGATTAAAGAGTGCGTTGTTTATCCTGTTTGTATTTACTTTATGGATCGAGCTAAATATTTGTGTGCCTACGGCAGCACCCCCAGAAGTGAAATTAATTGGTACAAATATCGGCTCGATCGCATAATTTCAAAACGTCTAGAATCCTTGGATTGGCAAGATTCTCGGGTTCCCCAATTACTCAGGGAAAAATATCAGGAAAATAAGCTGCCAACTCCCAAAACAGTTAACGATATGTTAAAGGAAGCTTGGGGCTGCGATTTTTATAAAGAAACTGCGGTGATGGTATTGCGGTTCGATCGCACTTTTCATCAAAGTTATATGCAGGGAATCAGCATTCACCATACCTGTACCGCCATAGATACCGATCGCGCCGCCACATTAATCACACAATACACTCCCAACCCAGAACACCGATCGGCACTTTTACAAATCCTCCAGTCTCGCCCAACCAACGATGCTTACTACCAAGTCACTTACCGAGAGACAGACTACTACCCGCTGAGGTGGTTGCGCGCTTTAGGTTCAGAAGTCGAAATTCTGCTACCTTGGGACTTGCGACAGAAAATGGCCGTAGAAATCCAAAAAACTCGGAACTTGTACCAATAGTCTTTTGCTCGATAATTATCAAAGCTATTGTGGAAAACTTGCCGATTTCTGTGGAAAACCCCCCTTTTCCTGTGGAAAACTAGCAATAAATTAAGTGCGATCGCTTTAATTCCATTGATAGCATTTAAAAAATTGGAGGAATTGCGATCGCAAAAACCGCTTTCCTCCTTCATCCCTCAAGCTGCTGTTTGCTGGGCATACACCCTACTTTTTTCCTCCTTCCTGCTTCCTCTTTCCTTCTTCCTTCTCTCCTGAATCGTAGCTAATTTGGTCGGACTCGTAAGCCGGCGGCTCAACGTGAATTAAGATGCGTACAGGGCTGAAACGTTGTTCCAAACGGGCTTCTACTTCTTCTGTAATCCCGTGAGCTGTTTCTACATCGACAGCATCCACAATCATGTGCATATCAATAAATACTTGACGCCCTACAACGCCACGGGAGGCGATCGAGTGACAGTTGACAACCCCCGGTACATCGATCGCGATCGCGTGAATAACTTCCGGTGCGATCGCCATTTCATCCACCAACCAAGGCAAATTTTCTGTTAAAACCTTCCAACCGCTGCTAAATACCAAAACAGCCACAGGAAAAGACAAAAACACATCCAGGAATTGCAGTTGAGGTATATTCCAAACCTGCCCTTGCCAAACACCAATCAACCCGCCGATTACCATAATTGTCACCCAAACATCGCTCATCGTGTGCTGAGCGTCAGCCACTAAAATGGCGCTACCGAGACGTTTGCCAACTCTGCGCTCGTAAAAAGTAACAAAAATATTAATCCCCAGTACAATCAGCAAAATCCACAGTTCATTTGGGGATATTTTGACAACTTTACCCCCCTTAATCAGCCTTTCGACAGCACCGCTGAGAATTTCAAAACAGGCAATTCCCAGAAAAGCAGCAATTCCCAGAGCTCCGAGAGCATCAAATTTTTGGTGTCCGTAGGGATGATCGCGATCGGGCTGCGGATTGGCATAATGATTAGTTACCAATCCTAAAATATTATTAGCGCTGTCCGTGACACTGTGCAAAGCATCCGCCAGCAAACTCAGGGAACCAGTCAGCCATCCCACGGCTGCTTTAATTGCCATCACCAGCAAATTTAGCAATAAGGTAATTATTAAAACCTTGCGGACTTCGGAACGGTTATCGGCAACCATAAACTCTCCTCGATCTACCGTCAATTTTTCTGGTTTCTAGTTTAAAGCTTATCAAGTCATAACAGGTTAAAACTCTTGCGGAATCTAGCTTGCGACTAGATTTATATTCATTAATTTAGCCGAGCTTCTTGAGATTAATTTTAATTAATAGCATTCTCGCAGTCCAAGTGAGCAGGAATGTACTTCTTTTGGGTTACTATATCTTTTATCATTAACAATTGTATGTTAAATTTCATTGCCCATGTCTCTTTCTCCGCTGACACTGAATTTAGTCGAAGGTTCTGTCTCCTTTAGCTTTTCCCCGCAAGCCGCGCGGGATTTGCAAAGCGCGATCGCCGCTTTGATGGACAGCTTGAAAGCTGTAGCCGCCAAAACTGCTGGCGGCAAAGCTTCTCCCCAGAAACCTATGGAATATCGGTATGCAGGAGATGTATTTTTGGAAGTTTTCTGCAATCCGAATATCTGGCCAACTCCTTTTGCTGCGAAAGTGCTGATTACGGTTAGGGACGATCGCGTGCGCGTGACCACCGAAGCCGAACTCAGCCGCCTGCGCGACGATCTCGCTCAGTATATCGAACAAGTCGGTTGAGATTCTCAACCTGAAACGCTCTTGTTTTAGATTCCCGACTTCTTGAAGAAGAACAGGCTTTCCGGCTTCACAAAGAGTTAATTTTATTGTGGGGAGTAGGGGTTGGGCTTCTAGCCGGCCCCTGAAAGGCTTATTGAAAGGGGATAACTATCTGCCGGCGACGCCGACCATTCCCACATTGAACCTGCATAATTCTTAGCATTAAATCCCACATTTGTCAAGACACAAGTCAACCATGCAGAGCGAATTCCCCCGGAGCAATAACTCACAATTTGAGTTGACGGCGAAACTCCTTTTTGCTGCAAAATAGCGACAATTTCCCCGCGATTCAGCAGTTTTCCCTGTTTGTCCATTAACTGTTTGTAATAGAGGTGAACCGCACCGGGAATGTGGCCGCCCCGCGTTTCTCCGTAAGGCGTTTTACCTGCATATTCTCGCGGCTCTCTGGCGTCAATAACTACTAAATTATCATCTCCTAAAATAGCTTTCAATTCATCCCGCTGAATTTCCCAAGTCGAGCGGCGAGATAGTACAAAATCTCCTGTTTTCGATGGATTGTTTGCAGCTTTTACTCGATTAATTCCAGCTTTGATTAAAGCCCGATATCCTCCATCGACAAAAACGGCTTTTTCGTGGCCCAAAGTCCGCAACATCCAAACAATTCGTCCGTCTTCGCCCCACCCTTTCACCGAATCGGCAACGACTATGACAGGTTTGTCTTGACAAATGCCAATTGCTTGCAGTTTTTGAGTTAAAACTGTGTTATTTTCGATAATTTTTCTCTTTTGGGGAAAGTGCGATTGAGAAAATTCCTGCCAAGTTACGGGAATAGCTGGTGGGAGACGGCAAAACCACTTTAAAACAGGTTGACGAGCATCGAGCAGAGTCGCGCCCCCTGACAGTAATTGCTTAGCTAAATCGGCGCTTACTATCCAATTATTTGCCCAATTATACATATAGCGTTTCTCAGTAACATGAGGTGTTCTTGGCCAAACAGGGCATTGGCCAAACAGGGCATTGGCCAAACAGGGCATTGGGCATTGGAAGAGTACCTTACTTTCCTGAGAACCGCTATACACAGTAAATTAGACATGATTTATTGAGCAATTTTTACTGTACCAGCAGCGCATTTTAAAACCCCTTTGGTATTAGTTGGATTAGGTGGTTTAATCTTGCCAGGAGCAGCATTTAGACACAAGATTGTTTGGGGCTTGTTTCCCACCAAAAAAACTCCCCCCACAAAACTTTTGAGATTAGCTTGCTTCGATACTCCGTAGTTAAATACAGCAGCTTTGTTGACCATGCCGATCGAGTAGCTGTAATTGGCTGCGTCAGGTTTAATTTGGAGACCTAGATAAACCAATAGATTGGAAACAGAACTTGTAAAGCCTGCTTTTTCAGCATAGTAAACTTGCTGAGCTTTATTCATCGAACCCACAAATTGTTTGGCTTCTGATTCCTTAGCTTTAAGCGTTTGTGACTCTTGAGCCTCCGAGACTGGACTGAAAACAACTGGCAGAGTTAGAGCTGCGATCGCAACTTTGAGCTGCCAGTTGCGGCTGCTAGGAATCATGCTTAATTTCACCGATAACAGGTGGAATGAGCGGTTGAGCAACATACAATTAAACTAATTGTTTTGCCTGAAACTGTTGCAACGCCCAAGGAGCAACCGTGCCGTGTTCTGTAATAATTCCTGAGATTAATTCCGCCGGAGTTACGTCAAAAGCGGGATTGTAAAATTCGACTCCCACAGGACAAATTCGCGTAGTTCCAACTTGATACATTTCAACTGGATCGCGTTCTTCAATGGGGATTTTGCTGCCGTCGGAAAGTTCAAAATCAATTGTTGACAGAGGCGCGGCGACAAAAAACGGGACGTTGTGAGCTTTGGCAACAATTGCTAAACTGTAAGTGCCAATTTTATTGGCGGCGTCGCCGTTAGCAGCGATTCTGTCTGCACCGACAACTACTGCGTGAATCATGCCGAGTTTCATGCAGTGAGCGGCCATATTGTCGGCTATTAATGTGACGGGAATTCCTTCTTGCACGCATTCCCAAGTGGTTAGTTTTGCACCTTGGAGACGGGGCCGAGTTTCGTCCGCAAAAACTCTTCCGAGTCTTCCTTCTCGCCAAGCAGAACGAAATACACCTAAGGCAGTACCGTAGCCTGCTGTTGCCAACGCACCGGCATTGCAGTGAGTGAGTAAGTTCAATTTTTCGGGTGTAGCTGGCAGAACTTCTAAACCTTTGTCGCCGATATCTTTACAAGTTTGCAAGTCTTCTGCTTGAATGGTTTTAGCCATTTCTAACAAAGTTTTTTGCACTTGTTCGACAGAACCGCTAGTTCTCTCGGCAGTTTTGAGCATTCGCGATATTGCCCAAAACAAATTAACCGCCGTGGGACGAGTGGAACGCAATAACTCGCCAACTTGTTCTAATTTAGCGAGAAATTCGGTACGATCGCCCGTTTCGATTTCTCGCGCCCCCAAATACATCCCGTAGGCTGCTGCTACCCCGATCGCCGGAGCACCTCGGACTATCATAGTTTTAATCGCCTCAGCCATATCTTCGCAGCGGCTAATTTCGACTACACCGTATTCTTTCGGCAGTCGGTTTTGGTCAATTAGCAGAACTCGGTCTTCTTGCCAAGTGACGGGGGAAACGGAAGAGTTTTGAGCGGTCATCGATTTCAATTATGTGAGGGACAAGTTTCTATGATGCCATGAAGGCGACTATTCCTCTATGTTATGAGCGATACGCTGAATTTGCCAAAATCCCAGTCCTGCGGTTTGAGATTTGAGATTTCAGATTTGAGATTGAATAATTGCTGCATTCCTACCACTCTCTGGGTTTGGAACTGACGCAGAGTTGGATTCTTTTTCACAAAACTGTACTTAGTAAAAAACAGAACATTAAGTTGTGTAAATTATTTTGATATTTTTTGAAAGATTTCGGGAATCGGAAGCTAGCTCTACCTGGGGTATGGTTTTTTAAGTAGAGAATAAAAAAGTGCGATCGAGCAATTTTCCAGGTTCCACAAATTTCTAAAAATCACAAAAATAGATAATTGTAAAGCTTTGTCTGTACAACTTTAACTGAGTTGAAGGCCGGTTTTGTGGTAGCCGTATTTGTGGCTGGAAGTTCGGGCGCTCATCGCACGGCAACAACATTTTGGAAACCTACTTAGGTGCATGAGGGAAAGGTAATTATGAAAAACCAACAAATAGTCTTCGTAGATTCAGCAGTTGAAGATTGGCAAAGTCTGGCGGTCGGTGTTAAAGGGGGTACAGAGGTAATTTTAGTTGATCGGGCGGGGGACGGCATCGAACAAATTGCCGAAGCACTGCAGAGCCGCAAAAGTATAGAAAGCATCCACATTATTTCTAACGGGGAATCGGGAAGCTTGCAGCTAGGGCAAACTACCCTGAATTCCGACCATTTAGAAACATATCGCGACAGTTTGAAACGGTGGTTTTCGTCATCTGTCAACTCAATTAAAAATAGATTGGAAGTTCGGCTATACGGTGGCAACGTAGCAGCAGGGAAAAAAGGAGAACCTTTTGTACAAAAGCTGAGCAAGTTAACACTTCAACTGATAGTTTTGGCGGCTATAGTTTCGCTGATTTAGGGCCGGAAACTTATCAACTTCGGAAAGTACATCAACCGGGTTGGACGCAAAATACTGCAAATCCTGGTGATATTATTACTGTTTACGACGGCAAGGATGAGGACAGTTTGCTCGGCGGTGCTGGGGATGATATCATGTCTGATCGATTAACCATAATATCCCGGTCGGGGCGGGTTTTTGAGATGGTCAATTATTGGCAGGTATTGTTGGCGAACCCTCCCCTACAAAAATCGCGGTCGCTCGACCGGACATGATATGATTGGCTGTTTGGAGATGAGGGAAATGATACTCTGATTGGGGATACCGGGAACGATCGATTTATGTTGGGTCAAGACCTCGGCAGCGAGACTATTTTAGACTTTCAATACGGTCTCGATTCGAGCGGCTTAATGGGTGGTCTGAATTTCTCGCAACTGAGCATTGTTGCCGAGAATAATTCTACTCTGATCCGAGTTATATCGTTTCCGGCTGCATCGGAATGATAAATTAGAGGGCAATTCAGGAATGATTTTTACAAGTCGCCACCGATCTCGGCGCAATTTTCAGTTGTTCGATTCACAGTCAACAGTCAACAGTCAACAGTCAACATCATTCCGGTGTAACCGGAATTGATATTACTGGTTCCGGTCAACTTTTGGCAACTCTCAGCAATGTGCCTGCAAGCGTGATTACTGCCACAGATTTTGCTCTCCTGTAGTGCGATCGAACTAATTAATTAGGTTAAAATGTTGTAAGCTGTTGCGGCATTTAAATTGTATGTCAAAAAAGATCAAAGTCTTGTGGGGTGGGCGTCCCGCCCGCCCTGAATATACAATTTAAATGCGCGACAGCTTAGGGACGATTGATTAATTGTCCCTACAATTTTAGGATGGTATTTATATCAACTCTGAGCGATCGCTCGCCATACCTGGGAGTCTGGGGGGTTTACGAATATTTGCACGGGGAATTCGAGTTTTGGGTAAACTCGTCCCTAAAGGATTGGGATGCTTTCGGAACTATCGGCCTATATTGCGCTTCATGCGATCGAGTTCTTCGTCTGCTTCCCAGCGTTGAAACTTTTCTTCTAAAGGATCTGCCGCATTGAAACTGTTATAATTGGAACTCTGATTCCAACCCTTTGTATCCCAATTCTGCTCTGTTTTAGTGGTAGTGCGAGTTGCTGCTTCTGCTGCTTTTGCTCGGACTTCTTTACGACGCAATTGAATTTGGCGGTACAGTTCTTTTGCTTTTTCAATCCGTTCTTTGCAGCCTTGCATTTGCCCCCAGCGCTGATTTCCCTGACGCAGCAGAGCTGCTTGCCGCTCTTGCGCTGCTTGAGCTAAATCGAGCCTTTGAGCTGCTTTGGCTTTGTTGATTCGATCGTTCCACCGTTGAATTTCTTGGGCGGCCGAGAGAATTTCGGCTTGGAGTTGTTTCTCTTGTTTTTGGATATCGAGAATCAGCCGCAGAGTGTCTTCTTCTTGTTCCTTCAGTTGTTCTTCTATTGCCTGCAATTCCAGATGGGGATTGCTGCGCAAAAATTCTTCTAATCTGGTTTCTAGAAAGCGGCTGAAATCATCAAATAAGCCCATTTTTTATAAGTCCTCAGTCATTAGTCATTGGTCATTAGTCATTGGTCATTAGTTATTAGTCATCGGTCATTAGTTATTAGTCATTGGTCATTAGTCCTCAGTCATTAGTTATTAGTCATTGGTCATTAGTCATTGGTCATTAGTTGTCGATTATTATAACTGTTTTCAACGCTCGTCAGGTACAGCCTCGTATTTGCCAATCACCAATTACCGATTACCTAACTCATAACTAATGACTGATAACTAATGACTAATGACTAATGACTGATGACTAAATTAGAACTTTTGTCCTACAAAAACCGATCGCACATCTCCTCCCTTGCGGATAACTGCTTCTTGATTTTTGATTTCGGCCAGGGTCCAACCGCTAGCGCCAATGCTTTCGCCGACATAAATTCTGCGGGCTACGCCGTCTACTTCAAACAAAGCGGCCGATCGATCGCCCAACTCCAAAATCCCCACCAGCGTGTGCGCGGAAGTCGGGGCGCTGCTGACGGCCGGTGCGGATTGCTCGGGCGCGGGCGCCGATTGCTGGGCCGAGGGCGCTGGTGCCGGTTCGGTTTCGCGAGCCAAAATCTTTGGCTGGGGAGACTCCGAGGGGTTCGGGGAAGCGGCGAGGGGACTTCGATTCCCGGCGGCGGCGATCGCACGACCGGAGGCTGGGGCCGTCGGCGAGGGCGAAACTGCTGCGGTTTGAGGAGCAGCCGGAGCACCAGCTACCGGAGCAGCCGGAGCACCAGCTACCGGAGCGGGGGGAGGGAGGACTACGACTTGGGGTGCAGGTGCTCCCGGCTGCGCGCCGGCTTGTTCTAGGGCATCAGCGATGCGGTTGACTGCTGTCGAAAGACCTGCGGTTGCCGGGGGCGCGCCGGAAATTGAAATGCTCGGCAACGTCCCAGGGGGGGCAACTCCCGGAACTCCCGCAAGTTGCGGGTTGGGCTGGGGTGCTTTTTTTTGTTCGATCACTTCTAGCGATCGCTGCACGTATTCGACAAACTGGGTGTCTGGTGCTGTGACGCCGCTTGCTGCGGGTGTCTCGGGTGCGGGGGCTGCGGGCAAGCGCAGCAGTCCCGACCTGCTTGCCAGCCACAACCCCATGACTAGCAGCAGCGATCCACATGCTGCTCCCAGCAGGATTCTGTCGAATGATTGTTTGGACTGCTGTTTTTTGGTTGTTTCTAGGGCGACTTGGCGGGCGATCGCTTCTACGTCTTTTTCGCCTCGCTGTGGCTCGGGTGCCAGCGGTGACAAAACTATTTGAGGTACCGAGATCGACTTGAGCGCCACGAATTCTGGCGCCATCGGCTCGGCTGGCGGCCCGCCACTGCCCTCGAATGCTCGATCGACTCCTTCAAACAGTTCGTCCATCAACTGATCGGCGTAGGACTCTACTGCCACTGCTTCGGCTGGCACTGTTTCCACCGTCGCCTTCACGGCGATCGGATCTGACGCTGATTCCAAAGACATCTGTTTGGCGATTACTTTTTGAGGCATAGTTTTCTGTTTGCTCCCGCTCCTCGACAACCCTGAGATTCTCAACTTCAGACTTCTACAGGATACTTGTGATGTTGACCAATTCTTGGCTCAGAACAGGTCAATTGTATCTCACCGATCACCATATTTTTTAGTCCTCGGCCAACTTACTTTGCCCGATCGACTTTTGTTTTACCTGTTTTGGGCTTTTTCGCCCCTGTTTTCTGCTACGAGTCTTATTTGCTTACCCTGACTTTTACTGCATATTCTACTGCTTTTGTCAATCCCACCCTCCGGGGCTTCGCAGTTTTTGACACACAGCTTTACTTGAGGCGATCGCAAAAAAAGCGGGTTTTTTGTCGCAGTTTCCGATGGCTTTGCAGCTTTGACAAGGATTTCAGACTTTTATCCATCTTAAGTTTTTGGTCAGTTTGCTTGACATTAGTAACATGTTGCAGATTTTCTCATAACTCATGGCTGCAACAAGGGTAACAACCGCTGTAATTCCCCACAAGCTGCCTGAAGAGATCGCGGCGCATCTCCTGGTAAGCTCTGAGAATAACATCGATCGGCTAAATCCTCAGCAGCGGTTTTGCAAACAGCCTCATTATTCTTAAATTTTGCATAAACAGCCTCCTCATTCACAGTTTCTCCCTGCAAATAGTGTATCCAAGTCTCAATATTGCGCTTGGGAACGAAAATCGCGATCGCTTCATTCGATCCCCTATTTTCCTGCTCATCTTCATCAAGGACACTAGCTAACCAATTAAGTCTTACTGCCAGCGTACCCGTATCTGCATCAATTAACACAACTAATCCAATCGACACCTGGTTTCTCTTCTGGCGATAAGCTTTCACTTCCTCCGGATAGTGAGTGCGTACATACTGTTCTCCTGCTTGGCTACCTTCCGGACAAATATTAGCTCTAACTCGACCTGTAAAACCTCGCTTTTTTAGGAAATAACGCGCAAAAACCTCCTGCTGTCTGTCCTCGCATAGAATGACAATCTGAACTCTACGCTGGCTCATTCAACCACCCCCGTGCAATTAGTTCAGAAACTGGCAATCCCGAATTGTCAGCTACTTCATTGCTAATTCGTTTGACTCGAACAGCAGCATTGCTTTGACGCTCAAACCAATAGCCAATCGGTGAAGCTAAAAGATAGTCAATTAACTCAGGATTGTGAGAAATTAGTAATGCTTGAAGTTTTCCCTCGCTACAAAGGTCATAAAGCTCCATCAGCCAGGGTTGAATTTCTGGCAATGCTAAAAAGTTTTCCGGTTCATCAACCCACAAGGTATAGTCTTCAGATTTTGTACCGTAAATCAGCGCGTATAAAGCAACTAATGTTTTTTGTCCGTCCGACAATTCTCCGAGACGATATTCAATTGGCTTGCTGTTATCGGTTTCTCCTGAAAACCGCAGTTTTAATACTAAATTATCTGCGCTTACTCGCTCAAACTTAAAATTTGTGAATCCATCCAAGACCTCTCTTAAAATATTTCCAATTTCAGCAATTTTACCTTGATCTTCAGATAAGTAGCGATACCAAGAAACAAAATTTTCCATCTTAGGAGTCAAACGCCTTTGTTCTTGGCTACTTTCATCAACCATCAAGCTGGGTACAACTTGCACGATGATAAATCGCGCCATCCGTTCTCTAAACCAAGTTAACTTCGTGTTGTCGTTTCTTGGCATTAATGAAGGCAGAATAGATTGCGACCAGTCAAACTGGTATTTCGGGCCCGGTGAATAATCATCTCGATAGAGTTGAACTTCGCCGAATTCAAATTGTAGTAAAGGCTGGTTATCAAAGAGCAGACTCTCGTACCTAACACGACATTTATCTCCATACTCATCGATTTGTAATTGATATGTGTAGCAGCCGTCATTACCGAGAATTTCTAGCTCGAAACGCTGAATTTGTAAGGTTTGCCAGCGGGTGAAGTCCGCAGGTTTGAAAATTCCTTCTACCTTACTGTCGCCGCTGACCAATGCTTGGATTTTCTGCAAGACTTCAAATACTGTTGATTTACCCGAGCCGTTAGAGCCCAGAAATAGATTAATTGCATCAAGATCTAGTTCAAAATTTACGAGACAGCGAAAATTGTCAATGTATATCCGTTTTAGCATGAGATTTTTTTAGGAGAATTTCCGATCGCTAATCATAACTATGATAAGTCTAATGCCTCGATCGCAACTTGGTACGAGGGCGCCCTCTTCAGTCCACCCCACCAGAAAACTGATTATTTGTGGAATAGCTGGGAAAGCCTGTTGTTGATGATGCCCACCCACCAGAAAGCTCACTCTTGGTGGAACAGGCCGGAAAGCTTGTTATTGATAGTTGATGATTGGTAAAACCAGCCCCTGCGATCGCCCCGTGGCCTGCAATATCCATGATGGTATTGATAGCACAATTACGATTCTCAAACATCGCCTCAAGGCTAACGAAACTCATCCCGAAATTTCAGTCATCGTTGAATTAAGTAGCTAGGCGGGATTAAACTGAACCATGTAACAGTGTGTAAACAGGGCTGATATCAATTCCGGTTGCATTGGAATGATTAAACCGCAGAGTACGCAGAGAACGCAGAGGAAGAGAACAGAGAGATGAATAATTCCGATGCTAACGGATTTGATATGACTTAGCCACTAGAGGGTATTTGGATACTCTACAATCATTTACATAGTTGCGTTTTACACCACCTACCTACTTAGGTATTTATGAATTTGCGGGCAAAGGCGATTACTGTAAAAGACATTCAGTGCGATCGCTCAAAGGGTATCTAGTCGGGAGGAACTTGAAGAATGGCAAGGTTTAGTGGCTATCGGTGTGTGGTGCGATCGTCCCCCGAGAGACTGAGCAGATCGATACCGCTCTCCAAGTTAAGATTGATGAATATTCTTCCTGCCAAGTGAGAGATTGAGTATAGTGAGCCAAAGGCTGGGAATTAGGAGGCACGGGGAGATATTGTGGGTGCGATCGCCCCAGTCCGCAGGCTAACAATTATTAAATACCTGGAAGTTAAAACTGAGAAACTTATGTTCTTTAATAATGTATTGCGTACTTTCACAAAGCGCTACCCTTTCCAAACTCCGCGCGCAAGTTTATTGCAGCGCCTACCTAACGTACCAGACAACTTCGGAATATTTCAATCAAAAAGCGGTATACGGTATGTTGCTTACCCAAATGGGTCGGACCTTATCGTTAAAAACTTATTTTGGTTAGGAGATTTCGACCCTTGGGTTGGTACTGTACTCAAATGCCTCGCCCATCCTGATGAGGTTGTATGCGACATAGGTGCTTACATTGGTGACACTTCTCTACCCATAGCTAATTCTATGGGATCCTTAGGACATATCTATTGTTTTGAGCCGGTACCATTACTATATGAATGTCTTGAAAAAAATGTGAAGGCAAATAGTATTTCCTGTATAACTTTAATTCCGCTAGCTTTATCCGATCGTCCAGGTAAACTGAAGCTGGATATCCTGGGTGAGGAACTAGGGATGTCGCGAATTGTAGAAGAAGATCAACTCAACTCACTGCAAAATAGCATTGAAGTTAACGTAACAACCTTCGACCTCTGGATGAAAGATAGTGGGATTGCTCAAGTAGCTCTTGTTAAAATAGATGTTGAAGACCATGAGCTTGAAGTGCTTAAGGGGATGGAAGATACTCTAAGCAAACATCATATTGGAAGCATTGTTTTTGAACGCCACAAAGATTGTGATACAACCGATGCCGTTGTCCAATTACTCCAGCGTCATGGTTATAGAATCTTCAGAATTCACAAGGGAATCCTGAAAACAGAGGTTGTAGAGCTAGGTTGTTCTGCTTATTTTAAAAAGACATCCGACTATGTTGCAGTAATTGAAAACAGTGAATTTGAACGTCGTCTACTAAGTTGTACAACAGTTCGTTCGACTGCAAAATCAAGAGTGTTTTAGTGTTTCCCTCCTCTGAAAACCAGATAGAGACTGCTGCATTGTTAGCACGCTCTCAACAAAATACTTCCACACCTTCCCCCTAACCGATCCGTTCCGCCAATTCCAACCAGAGCTCAGTCGCCCGATCGATCTCTTGATTCAATTGGCCCAAACGTTCAGATAACTTTTTCACCTCACCAAACCCACTCGGAGAATTTAGAGACAAAATCTGCTCAATCTCTGCTTTCTCAGCTTCCAACTGCGGAATTTTAATTTCTAACTTCTCGTATTCTCGCTTTTCATTAAACGACAGTTTGGTCGGTTTGGGAGTTGGGGCTTCGGATTTGGGGTTGTTAGATTCAGAGGATTGTGGTAGTTTACCTTTATTTTTTTGTGCTTTAAGTTCCTTGGCTTCTTCGGCTTTCTTGTAGTCTAAATACACCGAATAATTGCCGGGATACAAGCGCAAATTGCCGCCCGGTTCCAAGGCGAAAACCATATCGATCGTGCGATCGAGAAAATAGCGATCGTGGGACACCACAATGACGCAGCCGTTAAAATCTTCGAGATAATCCTCCAAAACCGCCAAAGTCTGCACATCCAGGTCGTTTGTCGGTTCGTCCAAAATCAGCACGTTCGGCGCACTCATCAGCACTTTCAACAGAAATAATCGGCGCTTTTCCCCGCCAGAAAGTTTGTTAATCGGTGCATACTGTTGGTTCGGTGGAAACAGAAACTTTTCTAACATTTGAGAAGCGGTAATGATTTCCCCATCCGCCGTTTGCACCAACTCTGCCACACTTTTTAAGTATTCAATAACTCGCTGGTCTTCGTTCGGCGTCAAATCCTCTGAATGCTGGTCAAAATAACCGATATGAATGGTTGTGCCAATTTCGACAGTACCCGAATCCGGCTGAATGCGTCCGGTGATGATATCCATCAGCGTCGATTTTCCCGCACCGTTGCAGCCAATAATTCCAATCCGGTCTTCGGGAGTGAAATTGTAGGTAAAATCTTTAATTAAAGTGCGATCGCCGTAAGCTTTACTGATATGCAGTAACTCAATCACCTTCTTACCAATCCGGCGGCCGGCTGTCGCAATTTCGACTTTGCCGTTGGCTGTTTTGAACTCCTGGGCTCGCATATCTTTAATGCGATCGATCCGAGCTTTTTGCTTGGTACTGCGCGCCTTCGGCCCCTTCTTGAGCCATTCCAACTCACGCCGCAATACTCCCGAGAATTTGCGCTGAGTGCTGGCGGCCGATTCTTCAGCTAGGGCTTTTTTCTCCAAGTAATAAGCGTAATTGCCAGCATAATTGTAAAGGTCGCCGCGATCGATCTCCAGGATGCGATTGGTAACGCGATCGAGAAAATAGCGATCGTGCGTAATCAGCAGTAAAGCACCGCGATAGCCGTTCAAATAGTTCTGCAACCACTCCACAGACAGCGCATCCAAGTGGTTTGTCGGTTCATCCATCAGCAACACATCGGGCTCGGACAACAAAGCGGTTGCTAAGGCAATTCGCTTGCGGTAGCCGCCGGACAAGTCGGCAATTTTCGCATCAAAATCCTCAATCCCCAACTTAGTCAAAATCAATTTCGCCTTGGTTTCCAAATCCCACGCATCCACCTCATCGATGCGTTCAGACACCGCAGACAGACGCGCCATCAACTTGTCTGTATCGCCTTTGCCGTGGGACAATTGATCGGAAATTTCCTCGTATTCTCGCACTAAAGCCATTTGTTCGCCACTGTCGGCAAATACTTGCTCTAAGACAGTGTGATTTTCGTCTAAATCCGGCTGTTGGGGGAGATAGACAATTGTAGACCCTGGATTGACCCAGCGATCGCCAGAGTCGATCGACTCCATACCCGCAATCATTTTCAGCAGGGTTGATTTGCCGGAACCGTTGGTGCCGATGAGTCCGACTTTATCGCCTTCGTCGAGGCTGAAGCTGGCATCTGTCAAGAGTTCCTTGATGCCGAAGTCTTTTTTGATCGATCGCAGAGTAAAAATAGTCATCAGAAATATGGGTTTGAAACCTCGTCCTTTTAGGACGGCTTTACATTGAGTTAAAACCTTTGTGGGGTGGAGGGGTATGGTTGCCCCTCCGATGAGGTATGGTTGCCTCAATCTCCTTTCGGAGTAGAAGAGACGAC
>NZ_JANMZH010000467.1:0-10692 GCF_031383065.1 Microcoleus sp. OTE_8_concoct_300
AACGCACCGGCTTTCTCGACAAACTCTCCGAAGTCAAGACAAACTGGACAACCGACTCCCTCGACTACAATTCCCTCACCGATGAAATGTACCAGGCGATCGCATTTTACATCGCCCTGAATCCCGATCGCGCTTACGGCATTTTCTTCAACACTACATTTTGGAGTCAGTTCGACATCGGCGCGGAACAACCGGGTGTTTTGCGGATGGAAACCAGAGGCCCGGAACTCGACTACTACATCATTTACGGCCCGGAACCCGCCCAAATTATCGCCACCTACACCCAGTTAACCGGCCGGATGCCGCTTCCGCCAAAATGGGCGCTGGGATACCACCAATGCCGCTGGAGCTACGAATCCGAGGACGTTGTGCGCGAGTTGGCGAAGGAATTTCGCGATCGGGCGATTCCCTGCGATGTCATCCACCTCGACATCGACTATATGCGCGGCTACCGCGTTTTTACCTGGAGCCCGAAGCGTTTCCCCGATCCGGCGAAACTGATCGCAGACTTGAAAGCAGCGGGTTTTAAGGTTGTCACGATTGTCGATCCCGGTGTCAAGTACGAACCGGAAGCAGATTATGAAATATTCGATCGGGGTGTGGAAAATGACTATTTCGTCCGCACCGCAGAGGGAAAGCTATTCCACGGTTACGTTTGGCCGGACAAAGCGGTGTTTCCCGACTTCCTGCGGCCGGAGGTGCGCCAGTGGTGGGGCGAATTGCACAAAACTCTTACAGATGTTGGGATTGCGGGGATTTGGAACGACATGAACGAACCTGCGATCGCCGAACGGCCTTTTGGTGACGGCGGCGAACACATCAGCTTTCCCCTGGATGCACCGCAAGGCCCGGAATCCGATCGCGCTACCCACGCCCAAACCCACAATTTGTATGGGTTGATGATGGCTAAAGCTTGTGCTGAGGGGTTGCAAAAAGTGCGATCTGGCGAGCGATCTTTTGTGCTGACGCGATCGGGTTTTGCGGGCGTTCAGCGTTACTCCTCAGTGTGGATGGGCGACAATCAATCGCAGTGGGAACACTTAGAAATGTCGCTACCAATGCTTTGCAATATGGGGCTTTCGGGCGTGGCGTTTGTCGGTTGCGACATCGGCGGCTTTGCGGGGAATGCAACCGCTGAATTGTTCGCGCGGTGGATGCAGGTGGGGATGCTTTATCCCTTGATGCGCGGTCATTCGGCGATGAGTACGGCGCAGCACGAACCGTGGGTTTTTGGCGATCGCACTGAGAAGATTTGCCGCGAATACATCAATTTGCGCTATCAGTTGTTACCTTACATTTATACCTTGTTTTGGGAAGCTGCGACGACGGGAACGCCGATTTTGCGACCGCTACTATATCACTTTCCGCGCGATCGGGCAACTTATCACCTTTACGATCAAGTATTACTCGGCCCGTCGCTGATGGCTGCACCTGTTTACCGCCCTGGAGTTGAACACCGCGCTGTGTATTTGCCGGAGGGGACTTGGTACGATTGGTGGACGGGCGAATGCTATCAGGGCCCGACGCACATTTTAGCTTATGCACCTTTGGAGAGAATGCCGCTTTACGTGCGGGGAGGGGGCATAATTGCGTTAGCGAAGCCCTCGAAGAGGATCGCACCTGTGAGGCAATTTGTCAGCGAAGAACCGCTTGAGTCATTAAAAATGCGAATTTGGCCCGGCAGCGGTGAATGGACGCTTTATGAGGACGACGGACACAGTTTTGAACACCAAAAAGGTGTCTGGGCAACGACTAATTACAAGGTGTATTTGGAAGGGGAAAAAATAATCGTTGAAATTGCCGCGCGCGAGGGCCAATTTTTGATATCTGAACGCGAAGTTATTGTGGAAGTTGTTGGCGTTGGCGAACAGCGATTTACAGATGACGGTACGGTGCGGCGTTTGACATTTGGATAACTTTGGCATAAAGCGGTTTATGCTATTGTGGGATTCATTCAGGGCGATCGCTCGATCTGGTAGAGTTTGAGATGGAAAGGGCGATCGTATCCCTCGATCGAGCGATCGCCTGTGATTCCATTGTGGCTAGATAAAATTCATTTCAAGAATAGCCAAGATATTAGCACACTAGAGCAATCCCAAAAAACATATAAAAATTTGGCAAAGGTGTGGCATAAAGTGTAAGGTAAAGGTTTTGAGGGTATAAGGAAGTCGCATGGCGAGGCAAAAGAAACCTGACCAAAGAGCGATCGCGCAGTACAAGCACGAAAACCAACAAAGAGTCAATAACCCACCCGTCGGGCTGGTTACGGCAGACACCGATCCAGATGGCGATAGCAAAAAATATGCCTACGATCCTCACCTTGACCCTCAGTTAGTTTGGGCTGGAAAAGCAGAACATACTAGCTTTGAAGTTCCTACAGTTTCGCTGCACGTTCACGAACGCATCGATCCGCGCAGCATTATTGAAGCAGTACGGAAGCGTAACCCAAATCAAGGTGTACAGTTATCTCTATTTGAGCAACCAGAGGAAAATCCACCGATTCGACAGGCGATCGAATTTTACAAACACAAGCATAATTGGACAAACCGCTTAGTTGCGGGAGACTCGCTTTTAGTGATGAATTCCCTATTAGAAAAAGAGGGAACGGCGGGACAAGTACAGATGATTTATTTCGATCCGCCTTATGGGATTAAATATGGTTCAAATTTTCAGCCATTTGTGAATAAGCGGGATGTGAAGGATGGAAAAGATGAGGATTTGACTCAAGAACCGGAAATGATTAAGGCATTTCGGGATACTTGGGAATTGGGGATTCATTCTTATTTGACTTATTTAAGAGATAGATTGTTGTTAGCGAGAGAGTTGTTGTCTGAAACAGGAAGTATTTTTGTGCAGATTTCTGATGAGAATCTGCATCATATTAGGGAATTGATGGACGAGGTTTTTGGTGGGGAGAATTTTGTTTGTGTTATTTCTTATAGAAGCTCGGGCACTTTAACATCTTCGGGATTATCAGTAGTTACATCTTATCTAATTTGGTATGCCAAAGATAAATCCAAATACAAATATAGAGATATATTTACTCAGCGAGAATTGGGAGGGGACTCTAGATATTCAAATATTGAATTTTCTGATGGAACAAGAAGACCTTTAACGGCTGAAGAAAAAGCCAATTTAAATATTATATCCAAAGATAGTAGAATTTTCTGTGACGATAATTTAGTATCCAGTGGTTATACGCAATCTTGCATATTTGATTTTGAATACGAGGGCAAAAACTATCGAACATCTTCAGGTAGAAGTTGGAAAACCACAAAAAATGGAATGAAAAATTTAGCTAAAGCAAACCGTTTATTTGATAGAGGTAAGACACTAAGATATATTATTTATTATGATGATTTTCCTGTAAGTAAAGTCTCTAATTTATGGACAAATACAACAGGTGAATATGACAAATTGTATGTAGTTCAGACTTCAACATTAGTCATCCAACGCTGTCTTTTAATGACCACCGATCCAGGTGATTTAGTCCTTGACATCACCTGCGGTAGCGGCACAACTGCCTACGTAGCCGAACAATGGGGACGCAGATGGATAACCTGCGATACCTCGCGGGTAGCAATAACCCTAGCCAAACAACGCTTAATGACCGCCACCTTTGACTATTATCAACTTGCAAATTCCCAGGAAGGCGTAGGCAGTGGTTTCAAATACAAAACCGTCCCTCACATCACCCTCAAATCGATTGCCAATAACCCAGAAATTCGGGAAGGCATGAACCGCATAGAAATCGAACAAGCTATTAATAAATACGCCGACCAAGAAACCCTCTACGACCAACCCTTGATAGATAAATCCAGAGTCAGAGTTACTGGCCCATTTACAGTTGAAGCAGTCCCCGCCCCCATAGTCAAACCAATTGATGATGTTATCAATCCACCCGTTGCTGACGAATCAATTGCCCGTTCTGGCGAAACTCTGCGGCAATCAAAATTGCGTGATGAAATGCTAAAAACAGGAATTCGCGGTAAAAACGGGCAATACATCCTGTTTTCGCGAGTCGAAGCTTTACCCGGTACTCGCTGGCTTCATGCCGATGCCGAAACTAAACCTAACGATTTGGGAGCCAATACCGTCAAAGAATCTGGTGGCACTTATGATAAACCGATGCGAGTTGTGATTTCTTTCGGCCCAGAACACGCTCCCCTAGAACAACGCCATGTTAACCAAGCTATTGAAGAAGCACAAACTTTAGTACCCAAGCCTAAATTAATTATCTTTGCCGCCTTCCAGTTTGACCCTGAAGCGGCCAAAGACATCGACGAAACCAACTGGCCGGGTGTCACGCTTCTGAAAGCACAAATGAACATGGATATGCAGACAGAAGACCTTAAGAAAAAACGCGCTAGTAACGATAGCTTCTGGTTGGTGGGTCAACCCGATGTCGCCCTCCGCCGCATCAACAGAGGAGAAGATGCAGGTAAGTGGGAAGTAGAAGTTCACGGCTTCGATTATTACAACACCAAGACTGGAAATATCGAGTCTGGCAGCGTTGAAAAAATTGCCGTATGGATGTTAGATATCGATTATGATGGCAGAAGCGTTTTCCCGCGTCAGGTTTTCTTCCCGATGGCAGGAGAAAAAGATGCTTGGTCGCGTCTAGCCCGCAATCTCAAAGCCGAAATTGATGAAGATTTAATCGAGTCTTATCAAGGGACTGTCTCCTTGCCTTTTGAAATCGGCGAACATCAGCGCGTTGCTGTCAAAATTGTGGACGATCGGGGGATCGAGTCACTTAAGATTGTTGAGCTAGTAGATTGAGAATAAACTTAGATGCTGAAAAATATAAAACTAACAAATTTTCGAGCTTTTAGCGAACAGATTGAGGTTCGAGTCAGACCAATTACTATCCTAATCGGTTGTAATAGCGTTGGCAAATCTACCCTAATTAAATTTTTGCTCATGTTACAACAAACACTTGAAGTAAGCGAAGATGCTTTTCTAGTGACAGAAGGTAGGCACGTTCATCTTGGAATGTTTGCAGAACTGAAAAATAGTACATCAACAGATAAAGAATTAAAATTTGAACTAGAAATAGAGACTAGCGATCTCCCGCCACTGCCACTGCAAACAATGAGAGAAAATTTGAAAGATATCAAATTTAGTGGCGGTGCTGACGGTGAAGAAGTTATGGCAATCAACCTAGAAACCATCCCTCGTACTGGAAAAAAAACACGATTAGTAAACTTCAAAATTTCGGCTGATGTTACCTACGGCAAAAATTGTAATAAAGGCAGTCATGTAGTTACTGGAAACATTGACGAACGAGAAGTCTTTAAAGTCGAATCTAAAAATCTAAGACGAACGGGATTTTTATCTTTCCCGGCAACTTCTGATCGACCGGAAGAAGTTTTTAAGGCATTCTTAAATGATTCGTACCTACAAGGTCTGCGATATGAGATGCGATCAATTCGCCATCTTTCTCCCATTCGCGAAGAATCCCAACGAGGTATTATCATCGCAAGTCCACCTCCTGATGATGTTGGTCACATGGGAGAATATGCTATGCCACATTTACAGCGTTTACTATCAGAAGGAGGAAATAAATCTGAGTTTGTTCGCAACCAAATTGCCACAGTTCTTGACGTGGAGGGCTTAACTTTTAAACCTTCAATGAAGGGATATATTTCTGAATGTCGTGCTAGAAACAAATCCACAGGAGCAGATTCTTATTTAGCTGATTTTGGATTTGGAGTTAGTCAGTGTATTCCTATATTTGTTCAAGGTGCATTACTCAATAAAAGGCAACTCTTGATTGTTGAACAGCCAGAAGCTCAAATTCACCCAACAGCACAACTTGAAATGGGGTCTTTTTTCGCGCAATTATGGACAGAGCGAGGTGTGCCATCCATCATTGAAACTCACAGCGAAAATATTATTTTAAGGCTTCGCAAGTTGATAGCAAAAGGAGAACTGAACCCAGAAGATGTTACAATAGCATACTTTAAAATTGAAGATCGAGTAGTTAAGGTTAATAATTTAGACATCAATCCAGATGGAAGTATTGAGAAAGGTTTGCCAATGAAATTCTTTGGAGCCGATGTAATTGAGGCTCTGGGAATACATTCAGGAGAGTGATTAGGTGAAAAAATCCGAAAAACTACTACCCATTGTGATTGATGCAAATGTATTTGAACACTTACTCAATCCTCAAGAGAATGTTGACCAACATATCAATCAAATATTGGCAGTTATCACTTCTTCTCATCAACTTTATATCGATCGTGGTGGTAAAATTCAAGGCGAATATGAGGTTAGACTGGAAGCAGCCATAAATAATCCAGAGCAGCAGGATAATTTTGAAATTTATTTGTTAAGATTTTGGCTGAAAATGAAGGAAATGAAAATTGTAGAAGTAGATACACCTCAAAGCTTAAGAGATGCCATCAAAAAAGTCATTATCGAAGTTAGTGAAACAATCGATCGCTGTTTTGTTGAAACAGCAGCCTTAAGTAATTGCGATCTAATTACGAATGATGAACTTCATATTCACAATAGGGCTAAAGATTTAAAGAAAGCTATAAAAAAGCTGGGATACAAGAAAACTGAAATTATCAATTCCCTTGAAGCTAGAGATAAATTTTGTTCTAAGTCAGAAAGTTAAAATCATGCATACTAGCAATACAATTCATCAACTCATTATTAATTCTCCCTACGAAGAACCAAAACGCTATTGGCACTACGATCGCACTTCTCGCCTATTTAGCCTTGCAGAAGGAAGAAGACCCGCAGGCTATATCATTGCTTCCGAAAGCTCCAAAACCTTCGACGATCCAGGCAAATTTGTCGAAATTCCTCTAGTTAACCAAATCCGTCCCCGCGTCAAAGCTTGGTGCAATGAGGGACACCCAGGCGTTACAGGCGTTACCAAGCGTCTGCTAGAACACTGGCACAACTCCGAAGAACGCGACTTTCCCTTCTTTTTCTGTCAGTTAGAAGCCATAGAAACCCTAATCTGGCTAACGGAATCCCCCCCGTCTGAAAAAGTTGGTATCGACATTCCTTCCGATGGGGGAAACTTCAAACGCCTGTGTTCCAAAATGGCAACAGGTTCCGGCAAAACAATTGTCATGGCGATGTTAATTGCATGGCAAATTCTGAATAAAGTTACCTATCCCCAAGACTCCCGCTTTTCCAAAGCTATTTTTGTCATAGCCCCCGGACTTACAGTTAAAAATCGTCTGCAAGTTCTGCTTCCCTCTGCTGAAAATAGCTACTACGAAATTTTCAATATTGTTCCTCTAGGCTTATTCGATCAACTTCGTCAAGGCAAAGTTTTAATCCGTAACTGGCACACCCTCAATTGGGAAACTGAGGAACAAATTAAAAAGAAAAAAGGAGTTGATAAACGTGGTGCAAAAAGTAATGAAGCCTACGCCCGAGAGGTTTTAGGTGAACTTGCCAACTCCAGCAACATAGTTGTCATCAACGACGAAGCACACCACGCATGGCGCATTCCTGCTGAATCCAAAGTTAAAGGTGTCAGCAAAGAAGACTTAGATGAGGCAACCAAGTGGGTTGGTGGGTGCGATCGCATCCACCAAGCGAGAAAAATCCTCACCTGTTTTGACTTCTCCGCCACACCCTTTGCCCCGTCTGGTAAAAAAAGCTCAGAAGAAGCTCTTTTTGGCTGGATTGTCAGTGATTTTGGCTTAAATGATGCGATCGAATCTGGTTTAGTTAAAACCCCTCGCGTGGTGATTCGTGACGATTCCAGACTGAATGTAAAAGACTTTAAATCTCGTCTTTACCATCTTTATCGAGATCCAGAAGTTTATGATGATGTCAATCGTAAAGCTAAACCTGATGAACCCCTCCCTGATTTGCTTGCTAATGGCTATCTTTTACTCGGAAAAGATTGGCTAGAAACGGCGAAAGCATGGCAAGAATCGGGGCATAAAGTTCCACCAGCCATGATTTCTATTGCTAACCGTACCGAAACGGCTGCTAGAATTAAATATGCTTTCGATCATCACAAAATTCATATCGAAGAACTCTGTAACTCAGAACGCACTTTACACATTGATTCTAATGTTTTAAAAATGGCAGAATCCCAAGAAGAAAGCACCGAAATCCAAGATACAACCGCAGAAAATAGCGAAGATGATAACTCTGATGATGAACCTATTCGCAAACTTTCAAAGAAAGAACAAGCAGAACTTTTACGAAAAACAGTTGATACAGTCGGTCAACTTGGGAAGCCTGGGGAACAAATTCAAAATGTGATCTCAGTTGGGATGTTATCTGAAGGTTGGGATGCTAAAACTGTGACACATATTATGGGGATTCGCGCATTTTCTAGTCAACTTCTTTGCGAACAAGTTGTAGGTAGAGGTTTAAGGAGAACTGCTTATGATATTAACCCAGAAACAAACTTACTGGAAGCCGAATATGTTAATATTTTTGGTGTTCCTTTTACCTTTCTTCCCCACGAATCTACCGAAGGAACGCCACCACCATCATCTAATCCTAAAACTGAAATTAAACCCGATCCTGAAAAACAGCAGTTTGAAATAAGCTTTCCCAATATTGTCCGTATTGATTACATTTATAAACCAGAACTCAAACTAAATATGTCTCAAGTTGAGACTTTACAGTTAGATGCCTATGACAATAGCACACTAGCAGAACTCGCTCCTATTGTGGATGGCAAACCAGATGTGACTAAAATTAAGGCGATCGACCTAGAAGATTTGGGTCGCAAATTTCGGATGCAAAAAATTGCCTTTGAGGTTGCTAGGGACATCTTCGACCAGATAAAACCGACTTGGAAAGGCAATCGAGAATACTTACTGGCAAAACTGATTCGATTAGTCGAAGAATTTATACACTCAGATTTTATCCAAATTACTCCGCCATTATTCAATCGAGACGAAATTCGACGGCGTATCCTGATCACTCTTAATCTGAGAAAAGTCGTTCAACACATCTGGAACGCTATTTATTTAGAAAATACAGAAAGAATTGAACCAGTTTTTGATCCAGTTCATCCAATCCGATCTACAGGTGATATGCGTTCCTGGTACACAGGTAAACCCTGTGAGCACACTCGTAAATCTCACATCAACTGCTGCGTCTTTGACAGTACATGGGAAGCCAGCGAAGCCTACGAACTCGATCGAGAAAGAAACGCTCATATTGTAGATGCTTGGGTGAAAAACGATCACCTTGGATTTGAGATTCTCTATATTTTTGGCGGAGTTGTTCGGAAATATCGCCCCGACTTTATAGTTCGTCTGAAAAATGGCAATTTTTTGATTCTAGAAACTAAAGGGCAACCAACTCGTCAAGATGAGGCTAAATGGGGATTTCTCGATCAGTGGATTAAAGCTGTTAACCAGCATGGTAGTTTTGGTCATTGGCAACGTGCAGTCTCAAGACATCCATCTGACGTTAGCCTAATCTTGCAGGAAGCTGCATTTCCGTTGAGATAAAGTTACTATAATATACCGTCCGGGGATCACTAGACCCGACACCTACCCACAAATAATGCAACCCATCCAAATTACCACATTCCAAGCTCTGTGGCGCAGCTTGGGCCTGATAGTCAAAGCCGCACCAATAGAACTCCGCAATTTAATATTACTCAACATTATCCGCGGTGGTGCCCCCTCTGCCGTGCTATTTTTAGATAAATTAATCATTGATGAAGTATCTCGGTTGCTGTCGCAAACCCAAACAGCACAGCCCTTTGCTTTGATGCTTTCCCACCCAATATTGCTGTGGAGTATTGGCGGAGTCTTAAGTCTCAAGTTAGTCGGCGACTCCCTGGAAACAATGAGCTCTTTTGCAGCGACATCTTTGCGCGATCGCGTTCAAGGCTTTGTCGAAGGAAAAGTCCTCGAAAAAGTCGCCAATTTCGACGATATCGCCCTCTTTGAAAACCCCGAACTATTAAATATAGTAGAACTCGCGAAAACCGGAGTATCCAAAATACAGCAACTAGCATTTACCCTCAGCATGACCATCACAGGAATTTTTATATTTATTCCATCTATTAGCCTTGCTGCTACCATAGCTTGGTGGGTACCAGTCCTGATGTTGATTTCATCATCTCCCTCAATTTACATCAAAAGAAAATATAGCAGAATCATCTGGAGAGTTCAAAAAAAGCAAGCTAAAATCACCCGCGAGATGAACTTATCCGCTAGAGTATTGACCGGGGAAGAATACGCTAAAGAATTGCGTTTGTTTGGCTTGCAGGAACTTTGGCTAAAACGCTGGCAGGCTCAGTTTTTGCAGTTTTTTAGCGAGATGCAACGCATCCGAAAAAAAGGAGCCATTGTTGTACTTTTCTGGTCAGTGTTTAGTAGAATAGGAGTAGCTTTGCCATTTGTTTATGTGGTAATGGGAGCATTGGGAGGGCGCTATACTTTGGGGGATTTGGCGCTTTATTCGGGTTTGATTGTCCAGGTGGAGCAAAGTTTGCAATTATTGATTGGCAATTATACTAATTTGTACGATATTTCCCTCGGCGTTAGTCCGATTTTTCAACTGTTGGAACTCAAACCTGAATTGCAGTCTCCGCTTGGAGATGTGGCGTCTCGCCTGCCGCTTTTAGAAGATGGCAGGCAAGATGCCCGTGCCACAAGTCAATTACCAAGTCACGGGCAAGATGCCCGTGCCACAAGTCAATTACCAAGTCACGGGCAAGATGCCCGTGCCACAAGT
>NZ_JANMZH010000504.1:0-57886 GCF_031383065.1 Microcoleus sp. OTE_8_concoct_300
GACTCAACACTCGATCGAACTCCTCAATTTTCGATGTGGATCTAAAATTCACCTAAAGTTCCACCCCCGATCGCAAAACCCTTCCTAAGATAGAAGTTAGGGGACGATCGACCTAACAGCCGATTCAGGAGCAAGTGTGAAGCACCTGAAAAATCCCAAACGAGCCAGCCACAAGACAGGGAGGACATCAAAATCATGGTAAACGCGCCGACAGGGGAAGCCCGCCTGGGCCCGACCGAGCAGGTACAATCCTTAGACCGCGATTGCACAACTCTATCCCGTCACGTACTCCAGCAACTCCATAGCTTTTCAGCAGATGCTCAGGATCTCAGTGCCCTGATGAATCGCATCGGGCTAGCTGCAAAGCTGATCGCGAGGCGGCTCAGCAGAGCCGGGTTAATGGAAGATGCTTTAGGGTTTACAGGGGCTGTGAACGTGCAGGGAGAATCCGTCAAAAAGATGGATATTTATGCCAATGAAGTTTTTATCTCGGTATTCCAGCAAAGCGGACTTGTCTGCCGCTTGGCTTCGGAGGAAATGGAAAAACCCTATTACATTCCCGAAAATTGTCCGATCGGGCGTTACAGTCTGCTCTACGACCCCATAGACGGTTCTTCCAATCTTGACATCAATCTCAATGTCGGCTCAATATTCAGCATCCGCAAGCAAGAGGGGGAGGATGAAGACGGTTCTGCTTCTGACTTGCTGCAACACGGACGCAAACAAATTGCGGCTGGCTACGTGCTCTACGGCCCTAGTACCATGCTGGTTTATTCGATCGGTCAGGGCGTTCATTCCTTTACCCTCGATCCGAGTTTAGGCGAGTTTATTCTGGCTAACGAAAACATTAAGGTTCCCGATCGCGGCCCGATTTACAGCGTTAATGAAGGGAACTTCTGGCAGTGGGAGGAATCTTTGAGAGACTACATTCGCTACGTACACCGCAGCGAAGGCTACACCGCCCGGTACGGGGGGGCTTTGGTGGGAGATTTCCACCGGATTTTATTCCAGGGAGGCGTGTTTTTGTACCCCGGAACGGTCAAACAACCGCAGGGCAAATTGCGTTTGCTTTACGAATCGGCTCCTTTGGCGTTTTTGATGGAGCAAGCCGGCGGGCGCGCCAGTACGGGGACTCAAGATATCTTAGACGTTGTGCCGACCAAACTGCACGAGCGATCGCCCTTGATTGTCGGTAGTAAAGAAAATGTAGCGATGGTGGAGTCTTTTATTCAAGATCGATCGCGCAATCCTAGAACAGTCGAACAGTGAAGTCATTAGTCATTAGTTATTAGTCATTAGTTATTAGTCATTAGAACCAAAAAATCACAACTAACAACTAACAACTAAGCAATGCCCAATGCTTTTAGACCCGATCCTAAAGTCCCAATTAACAACTATCAAATTGTAGGAGTTACAGTAATGACGACAACGCCAACGAATCACCTGTTAGAAATCAAAGAAATTGGCCAAAGCATCTGGATGGACAATTTGACTCGCAATCTGATCGAGTCCGGCGAACTCAAACAGATGATTGAAAGTCGGGGACTGCGGGGGATCACATCTAATCCGGCGATTTTCGAGAAAGCGATCGCGGGTAATGTGATTTACGACGCGGATATCGAAGCGGGCATCCGGGCGGGCAAATCTGTAATGGAGATTTATGAATCTCTGGTATTTGAAGATATCCGCAACGCTTGCGACATCTTCGCCCCGGTTTACGCAGAGTCGAAGGGTTTGGACGGTTACATCAGTATCGAAGTGCCACCGACGATCGCCAACGACACAGAAAGCACGATTAGCGAAGCCGTGCGCTATTATAAAGCCCTCGGCAAAGAAAACGTGATGATTAAGATTCCCGGAACTGCTCAAGGTTTGCCCGCAGTCGAGCAAGTCATCAGCGAAGGGATTAACGTTAACGTGACTTTGCTGTTCTCGGTTGACAGCTACGTCGAAACCTTCTGGGCTTACATTCGCGGTTTGGAAGCGCGGGTGGCTAAAGGTTTGGATGTGAGCAATATTGCTTCTGTTGCCAGTTTCTTCTTGAGCCGGATCGACATCAATATCGATGGCAAGATTGATGAGAAACTCAAAAATGTCACAGATATTTCCTCAAAAGCCAAACTGGAAGCGGTGAAGGGGAAAGTTGCGATCGCCAATGCGAAGGTAGCTTACCAGAAGTATAAAGAGATCGTAGCGAGCGATCGCTGGCAAGCTTTAGCGGCCAAGGGAGCGAAAGTGCAGCGCTTGCTGTGGGCTTCCACCAGCACCAAAAACCCCAACTACAGCGATGTCATGTACGTCGATGAACTAATCGGCCCCGACACGGTTAACACTTTGCCGCCGAACACCGTTGAAGCTTGTTTCGATCACTGCGATGTCGCACCCCGGATTGAGAGCAATGTTGCAGAAGCTTACACCCTGATCGAAAGTCTCAAAGATCCCGACATCGACATCAACTTAGACCAAGTGATGGCAGACTTGCTCCTCGACGGGATTGATAAATTTGTCAGCCCCTTCCAATCCCTGATGGATTCCTTGGAAGAGAAAGTTAAGAGGCTCGCACCCGTCGTCTAAAAGGATATCTGTATCGTTGAAGGCAGAAGCATTTAGGACTCGGAGTAGATAATTGTTTTGGTTCCTAAATGCTGAGTTGTCAATTCTCTGTCGGAAAAATGAGCGCAATTGCGCTCATTTCCCCCCCCAAAAAAAAATCCTCTGTCCCAGAGCAGGAATTTAGCCAGAGATACAACTCGAATTTTCCATTTCCAACCGCTGAGGCATGATTGTGACCGAAGAACGAGACGCAAGCCCCTGGCGAACGCAGATTACCAACTATACAGGACAAATAGTTATTTTGTCCTGTATAGTTGGTAGCTCTCTCTGTTGTCAAGCAATACATTGAGAATCAAAAGAATGTCTAACTATAGATGTCAGCAAAACTTAGTCAATCCTGACTCTAGTCTGAAAGCGGTTCTAGAATTTATCTGTAGTGAGTCGAATAAGTTAGCAAATTGTGCGCTGTACTACGGTCGTCAGTTGTATTTCAAGACTGGAAAAATTCCCGGTAAGTACGACTTCCATAAAATGTTCAAGTCAAACCTGCATTTCAAAGCACTCTATTCTCATACGGCACAGCAGACATTGACTAGCGTCGCCGAATCATTCAGATCGTATATTGGGCTTTTGAAAGGTATCAAATCTGGGACGGTAATGCAACACCCAAGACTACCTGGATACAAAAAAAATTCCCTTAAATCAGTTACATTTCCCAGGGCTGATGTCAAACTAAAAAATGGGATGTTACGATTTCCATTGGGACGCAAGGTTAAGATATGGTTCGGGATTGGCGAATTTTTTATACCGATGCCCTCAAACCTGGATTACAAGAAGTTGGTTGAAATTCGGATTCTTCCCAGAAATAGATGTTTCTATGCAGAGTTTGTGTACCAATCGGAATCTCGTGAGGTTGAGGTAAATCCTGAAAGTGTATTGGGGTTAGACCACGGAATCAATAACTGGTTGACTGGCGTATCTAACGTAGGAACTTCTTTTATTATTGATGGACTGCATTTAAAGTCATTGAATCAGTGGTACAACAAGCGAATCTCTGTTCTCAAGGAAAATCAGCCTCAAGGATTCTGGTCTAATCAATTGGCTAGGATTACGGAGAAGAGAAACCGTCAGGTTAGAGATGCGGTGAATAAAGCAGCAAGGATCGTTGTAAATCACTGTATTGAGAATCAAATCGGCACAATAGTTTTTGGATGGAACCAAGACCAAAAACAAAATAAAAATATGGGGGCAAAGACCAATCAAAAGTTTGTTCAAATTCCAACAGGTAGATTGAAGAAAAAAATATCTCAGTTGTGTCTGGAGTACGGAATTAAGTTCGTAGAAACCGAAGAGTCTTATACCTCAAAGGCGAGTTTTCTAGACAATGATTCACTACCTACGTTCGGTGAAAAAACTGAAGGGTGGACAGAATCAGGAAAGAGAGTAACTCGCGGATTATATCGCTCTGCGGACGGAACAAAAATTAATGCCGACTGTAACGGTGCGGCTAATATTATCAGAAAAGTAGCGGTGAAACTGGGGTTAAATCTTAGTAGAATCGGTAGCGGCGAATTGATAGCGCCTTTGAAAATCCGACTTTGGGTTCTTCAAGAATCCCCTGGCATGAACGGTATGGGGAGTATCAACGCAAACTATCATGGTGTATTAGCAAGACTAACAGCTCTAGAAAAAGGAAAATAAATGGTAACGCTACTTGAAAATCCGTTGCGCGTAGGTTTACGCAAAGAACGGGTGCCGGAACCACAAATTCTGGTAATCTTCGGAGCATCTGGGGATCTGACCCAGCGCAAACTGGTACCAGCAATTTATCAGATGAAGCGCGATCGGCGCTTGCCACCGGAAACAACCGTGGTGGGAGTAGCCCGCCGCCCTTGGAGTCACGATTACTTCCGCGAGCAAATGCGCGAAGGCATTGAAGAATTTGGCGGCGGCATTGGCAATGAAGAATTTTGGGAAGACTTTGCTCAGGGTTTGTTCTATTGTCCCGGCGACATAGACAACCCCGAAAGCTATCAAAAACTCAAAGCTTTCTTAGCGGAACTCGACGAAGAAAGGAGAACTCGTGGCAATCACATATTTTATCTCTCAGTTTCCCCGAACTTTTTCCCAGAAGCAATTAGGCAACTGGGCGCGGCTCAAATGCTGGCAGATCCAGTAAAAAACCGCTTGGTAATTGAAAAACCCTTCGGCCGCGACTTGAGTTCGGCAAAAGCTCTCAACCGAGTCGTGCAGAAGGTTTGCCAAGAACAGCAAGTTTACCGAATCGACCACTATTTGGGTAAAGAAACTGTTCAGAATTTAATGGTGTTCCGGTTTGCGAACGCGATTTTTGAACCGCTGTGGAATCGGCAATTTGTCGATCACGTACAGATTACAGTTGCAGAAACAGTAGGCGTAGAAGACCGGGCGGGTTACTACGAATCCTCTGGGGCGTTGCGGGATATGCTGCAAAACCACTTGATGCAGATTTTCTGTCTGACGGCGATGGAACCACCGAATTCCTTGGACGCTGACAGCATCCGCACCGAAAAGATGAAAGTTCTGCAAGCAACTCGCTTGGCAGATTTGAATAACTTAGAGTTCTCAGCGATTCGGGGTCAATATTCCGCGGGTTGGATGAAGGGCAAACCGGTGCCAGGATATCACGAAGAACCGGGGGTTGCTGCCAACTCGACAACGCCGACTTTTGTGGCGATGAAGTTTATGATTGACAACTGGCGCTGGCAGGGAGTGCCTTTCTACCTGCGAACCGGCAAACGGTTGCCGAAAAAAGTTAGCGAAATTGCGATTCAGTTTCGGGAAGTGCCGCTGTTAATTTTTCAGTCCGCCGCCCAACAAACTACTCCTAACGTTTTGACCATGCGCGTGCATCCCAATGAGGGGATTTCGCTGAGGTTCGAGGCGAAAATGCCGGGGCCGGATTTGCGGACGCGGACGGTGGATATGGATTTCAGTTACGGTTCTTCCTTTGGGGTGACATCTTCGGATGCTTACGATCGACTGTTAATTGACTGTATGCTGGGCGACCAAACTTTGTTTACCCGCTCTGATGAAGTGGAAGAAGCTTGGCGGGTGGTAACGCCGGCGCTGATGGCTTGGGAATCGTCCAACGAACAGGAGTTGGTTCCTAAATACGAAGCGGGTACTTGGGAACCGACGGAAGCAGAACTGCTAATTAACAGAGACGGCCGCAAGTGGCGCAGACTTTAAGAGTCAGTCGATTTTAGATTTTAGATTTTAGATTTTAGATTTTAGATTTACTGCACAGATGAATCTGAGAGCTTAAACTAGGGTCTAAAATTTTGGGAGTTCCAGGACTACTGAACTAATGACTGATGACCAAGGACTAAAAACTGACAAAGGAGAAAAGATTTATGACGATGACACCGATGAAAGCTCCGCCTCTGGTTTCGCTGCAAAATCCTAAAGATGTGTCGATCGACCAGATAGAGGCAGAATTGAGTCAAATCTGGGAAAGTTACAGAGAATCTGGGTCAAAGGGCGATTTTCCGATCGCTACTAGGGCAACAACGTTTACTTTTGTAGTCTACGAACCCGAAGAAACTCAGCAGTTATTGGCGGATCTGGGGTTTTACGAAGGGCCAGTGGACGGTATTACCGGGCCGATGACGGCATCTAGCATCAGGGCTGCTCAAAAAGCTTACGGACTGCCGAGAACTGGCAAAGCTAACGCGGAATTGCTGGCGACTTTGCGGGAAGAAGTGGCTCGCAAAAATTCCAATGGTGACAGCAAGTTGGGCGCGCCAGGCTTGGGTTCCGGGGGTTCGGGGGTGGCTGACGCGATCGTGGCTGCGAATCCCTGCCGGATTATTGCTCTGTGCCCGACGGCGGGGGAAGATAGGGGCGTGCAGGCTCAAGTAGCTGCTTATTGTCCGGTTCACAAGCGCAACAGTGGCAATCTGATCTGCTGCGAGTACATTACGCTCCGGGGTACGGAAGCTGCTCTGGAACGGGTGAGCGGCATCGTGACGGCGTTGACGATCCCGGATTTGCCGACGCTGCTGTGGTGGAAAGCGAATCCCGATGCCGATCGAGGTTTGTTCCAGCGGCTGGCGGCAACTAGCAGTTCTGTGATTGTTGACTCTAGCAGCTTTGCCGAGTCTGAAGCTGAATTGCTGTTGATGCAAAGTCTGATCGAGGAGGGCATTCCGATCGCCGATCTCAATTGGCGCCGGTTGGCCGCGTGGCAAGAGTTGGCTGCTGAGGCTTTTGACGCCCCGGAACGTCGCGCGGCGATTCGGGAAATCGATCGGGTGACGATCGATTACGAAAAAGGAAATTCTACTCAAGCGCTGATGTATTTGGGCTGGCTGGCGAGCCGGCTTCAGTGGCGGCCTGTTGCTTTCAAACAAGAAGAGGGCGATTACCAAATCAAGCGAATTAAATTCGCCGGTCCCGACGAACGGGTGGTAGAAGCCGAGTTGGCTGCTATTCCTACTGCTGATTGGGGCGATGTCCCGGGCGATTTGATTGCTCTGCGTTTGAATTCTACGAACGAAAAGGCTGACTGCGGTACAGTTCTGTGTTCGGAAGCGGGCGGCTGTATGCGGATGGAAACGAAAGGTGGCGCTCAAACCGATCGCTTTAACCAGGTGACTCCTCTGTTCGACCAGGTGACGGAACAGTTGCTGGGTCAGCACCTGCAGAGTTGGGGTCGAGATGTGCTTTACGAAGAAAGTTTGGCCGTGACGGCTCAAATCCTGAAGTTAGCTAAACAGTAAAAAGAAGTTCGGCAACGGATTGTGTAGCGGATGTAACGGATGTAACGGATGGGTGGAATCAGGAGAAAGGAGAAAAAAATAAGCAAGACGGATTGAGTTAACATTCAGTGGGGCAGGCAATGTCTGCCCTACTTTTATTCTTCTCTTTTCTTCCTTCGCGCTCTTGGCGTCTTCGCGGTTCGTTAAATAGTTATTATTTTAGCGGTTCGAGAGCAATACTCATAACTTTATCAACTGTCTATTTTTATGATGAAGGATTGCATAAATCTTTGATTGATACAGAAACCGCAGATGCAAGGCAGATTAACACAGATAAACGCAGATAATTTCCTGATTGGAAAGCGACTTTGGCAATCTTATCTATTATTTATTTTAACTAACTAGAACTATGGCTTTAGTAATTGCTGCCGAACGCAGCGGTGCGGGAAAGACGACTGTGACGATCGCCCTTTTAGCTTATTTAATCCGCCGCGGCTTGAATGTTCAATCTTTTAAGGTTGGTCCCGATTACATTGACCCGATGTTTCATGCTTTTGTTACTGGTCGCCCCTGTCGGAATTTAGACCCGGTATTAACGTCTGAATCTTATGTAAAAAAGTGTTTTTCTCGTCATATTCAAGATGTTAATTGTGCCTTGGTTGAAGGGGTAATGGGTTTATTTGACGGTGTTTCTCGGAAGAAAGAAGAGAAGGAAGAATTGCGATGGGAGTCGCCAGAAGCAGAACAAAATTATTCTATTTCCTTTGCTTCTACGGCTCATGTGGCTTATTTGCTGAATTTGCCGGTATTGTTTGTGATAGATTGCAGCAGGCTCTCTGGTTCTGTGGCTGCGATCGCCCACGGTTTTCGTTCTTTTAACCCTGACCTTAAATTTGCTGGTTTGGTGCTGAATCGGGTGGCGAGCGATCGACATTTGGAACTGCTTCAAGATGCTCTCAAACCCCTCAATTTACCGATTTTGGGGGTGCTGCGGCGGGATGAGGCTGTTACTATTCCCGATCGACATTTGGGGCTGATTCCTGCTGAGGAGTTGCCGAATCTTCATGCTGCGATCGATAAACTGGCTGATTTGGCTGCTGTTAGTTTTGACTGGGACCAACTTTTGCCTTTGTTGGCTGCAACTGGAAATGGGGGGGGTGAGGGGTCTGAGCAACTTTCGGGTAGACACAGTCTCCCTTCGGGAATTATAACTCAAAAAGATGATGTTGTCAACTCTTTGGGAAAACAATTTGGAGTGAGGATTGCAGTTGCGCGCGATCGGGCTTTTAATTTTTACTATCAGGACAATCTTGATTTGTTGGAAGAGTTGGGTGCCGAGTTGGTATTTTGGAGCCCCCTTGATGACTCGGTTTTTCCTAACAATGTGCAAGGGTTATATTTTGGTGGTGGTTTTCCCGAGGTGTTTGCTCAAAAATTGAGCGGTAATGTTTTAATTCGGGATGCGGTAAGAAATGCGATTTTTTCGGGAATGCCGACTTATGCGGAGTGCGGCGGTTTGATGTACTTGTGCGATTCTATTGTAGACTTCGATGGCAATTCTTGGCAAGGGGTGGGGGTGTTGCAAACTTCTGCTGCGATGGGTAAGCGTTTGACGCTGGGATACCGAGAAGCTGTGGCGCTGAGGGATAGTTCGGTGTTAACGGCTCTTGATGAGGTTTGGGGACATGAGTTTCATCGATCGCATTTAACTGTGGAACCGAGTAATCCAGTTTATCACAGTTGGAGGTATGGGAAGCGGGGGGAGGTTGAGGCGGTTGCTGAAGGTTGGGGAGTTTGTCAGGTACACGCTTCTTATTTGCATTTGCATTGGGGTGCTCGTCGTGATATTCCGGCTCGTTTTTTGCAACATTGTGCTGATGCGTGATTGTAAGGTTGATACAGAAACCGCAGATGTCAGGCAGATAAACACAGATTAACGCAGATTAATTTCAATAAGGGCGATCGAATGAAAGCAATCTTGTTTATTTTTTTGTGGGATGAGTCGAAAGGTTGGTTTTTAGCTGCGCCCAGAGTAGAAATAAAGTGGTCTTACTATTTATATTAGAATATTTATGACGGAGAAAGCTAGGGATGTTGGGATTTATGAGCGAATCAATTTCGACTAAGCAGTTGTTTGCACAATGGGTGACACGGGAGAATTTTCGGCGTTACGGTCAAGTTATCTTTGCGGCTGTTGATGGCAAGTCTTTCGATGCTGAGGACGCTCAGTTAAATTTGCAAAATGGTGTTCCTAGATTTTACATTATGCGGCTCCAGAAGGAAGGTCGCAAGTTTGGCAAAATTACGCGGCACGTTCAATGTACTCAGTGTTTGGGTTCTTTGGAGGGGAAGGATTGGTTGATGGCGGTTGCGCCTCCTGGGGATAGCGATAAACCGAGTTTAGATGATATTGTTGCTTTTCGGATTCCGGGCAATTGTTTTATTAAGTTAGATGTGGGGACTTGGCACTCTGGGCCGTATTTTGATGCGGATTTTGTGGATTTTTACAATCTGGAATTGAGCGATACTAATGTGGTTGACCATTTTACTTTTGATTTTGTGAAAAATCACAATCTGGAGTTTGAGATTGTCTGATGTTGGCGATTTGTAGTTGCGCTTTCTTTTTGGTGATTTTTGAGTAAGATTTTTTAACCGCAGAGGGCGCAGAGGACGCAGAGGGGGAGAAGGATGAGGTTCGCAAGTGATTGGGGAATTCTTTTGGTCTCACTAGGCTGAATGGCTACGCTTGAAGGATAAAGTTTACAAGTGTTAAATTAAGTGCAATTGTTATGTCTGAGCAAAAGTATAGCATTGTTCTGCGCGAATGTCGTTTGTTAGGTGCGGGTGAAGATCGCCCAAGGGTTGATATTGCTATCGAGGATGACCAAATAGTCGCCGTTTCGCCTCGGATATCAGAAGTTGGCGAACGCGAAATCGACATTCAAGGCAATTTAGTTAGTCCTCCTTTTGTGGAGTCGCACATTCATCTCGATTCGGCTTTGACTGCGGGGGAACCGCGATGGAATGAAAGCGGCACTTTGTTCGAGGGAATTCAAATCTGGGGGGAACGAAAGCAATGTTTAACTCTGGATGATGTCAAAAAACGGGCTGTAGAAACTTTAAGGCTGCAAGCGTCTCAAGGGATTTTGTTTGTCAGGAGTCACGCTGATGTTAGCGAACCGACGCTGACTGCTTTGCAAGGACTTTTGGAAGTTCGTGAACAAGTCAAAGATTGGATGACTCTGCAAGTTGTGGCTTTTCCCCAAGACGGGATTTACGGAAGTCCAGAAAATGACAAACTTTTAGAGAAATCTCTGGATATGGGTGCGGATGCTGTGGGCGGGATTCCGCATTATGAGTTGACGCGGGAAGATGGGGTGAAGTCGGTTGAGCGAATTTTTGAACTTGCTGAAAAATACAATAGATTAATAGATGTTCACTGCGATGAAATCGATGATGAACAGTCGAGATTTTTGGAGGTGGTAGCAGCTTGTGCGATTAGAAGCGGGGCTGGTTCGCGGGTGACGGCTAGCCACACGACGGCTTTTGGTTCTTATAACAATGCTTATGCTTTTAAGCTGATGGGAAGTTTGGCAAAATCGGGAATTAATTTCATCGCCAATCCTTTAATTAATATCACCCTGCAAGGCCGCGCTGATACTTATCCCAAACGCCGTGGGGTGACGCGGGTTAAGGAGTTGTGGCAGCAGGGATTGAATGTGAGTTTTGGCCACGACTGCGTGCAAGATCCTTGGTATAGTTTAGGTACGGGAAATATGTTGGATGTCGCTCATATGGCGGTTCATATTTGTCAGATGACGGGAATGGCTGAGATTGCAGCTTGTTTTAATATGGTGACTGTCAACGGTGCTAAAACTCTCAATCTGGGAGATGATAATTATGGGATAGAGGCGGGTAAACCTGCAAATTTGATTGTGTTGGATGCTGAGGATTGTTATGATGCAATTAGGAGGCGCGCTGCGGTTCGGTATGTGATTTCGCGGGGTAAGTTGCTGGCGGAAACTGCACCTGCTAAAATGAGTTTTTATTCGGTTTGATAAACAATATTTTAATCTGTTAAATTGTGAATCAAGGTGCTATTCCCGATGAGAGTCCGAGAAATTTGCCGGAGCAACTGCTACTGCAAGATGCTAAGGCTGGTAATTGTAGAGCAATTCAGGGCGGGCCTGACGATATACTAGGGGATGTTTCCAGACTGGTTGCCCTCTATGGAGGTAATCCCGAAGACTGGTACAAAATAACTAGCATTCAGGCTTTTGTAATTAATGGAGCTTCCGTACAAGTACACTGGTTTGAAAATGCAAAAATTTTGCAACAAGTTGAATTAAAGTTCAAACGACAATATCCTAAAGTAGCCCCTAAGAATTTATAGGTATATAAGTTATGATTGTTCGCTGTATTGCTAATACTGGGCAAGTCCTACCGGAAAATTATATCGATCCTGCCCGAGGTTATACTAAAAAGATTGAATTGCCGTTGACTGTTGGCAAGGAATATGTTGTCTATGCTATCCGATCGTGGCAGGGAATAGTTTGGTACTATATTTGTGATGATAATTACAGCTATTATCCCATACAGACTCCGGCACCGCTGTTTGAAGTAGTTGATAACCGAGTTTCTAAGTATTGGCAGTTTATGCTTGACCAGAATGGGGTCTTAAGGATTGCTTTTGAGCAGTGGTTTACTGACCCTTGTTTTTATGATAAGCTGACGGATCAGGAAGAGGCGGAGGTTGAGATTTTTGAGAAGGTTAAGGAATTGATGGATGCTGAGGATTTTACTTTGCCTCCGCTGGATGTTGCCGTTGAGAAGTTGCGGGAAACTGTCAGTGTTTGAGTGGAAAAGTGCGATCGCAAATTGTTTCTTTACCACCTTGACTCAGATAGCTTAAAATGGTATAAAAGAGGAAGCAGCAGAATTTTGTTAAAAACTGAACGAAGAATTTGAAATGAATAAAAAATATGATATGCTAGACGGCGAGGATGATGTTTTGTTATTGGATCAAGCTACTTTTACGGTGCGGAGGTTTAAAGATATAGTCGCTAAGAAGTTTTATATACTACTTTCTATCAAGTCAGCAGGAAACGGACCTATCAACAACTCGATATATGATCGCATGCAATCTCTGTCGCTCAACGAAGAAACAACAATTCATGCAGGCGATATAAACTGGAGTTCCCCTCAAGAAGGAATCGATTGTCAAATTCTCAAGATTGGTGCCAAAGGTTGGCAAAAAGGAAAGCTTAAAATAGAAGTTAATAAAAATTTCCAGTCTGGGAAAACGCAGACATCTATAAAGTTTTGTCCTGATGAACCACTAGAGCCCAAATCTCCTTTAGATGATATCAGAGAATCAGAGGAATACAAAAAACTGAGCAATAATAACTGACAGCCCGATCGCGATTACAATACAATAATCATCGCACTTATATCTGAATCTTAGATTTTTAACCGCAGATGGGGGCGGATGAACGCGGATGTACGCAGATGTTTTTTTTGGGAGGGACTTATGGTAAATGTAGAAGAATATGTCGATCGCACTGCTGAACTGATAAACTTACCGTTAGATCCAGAAGATCGGCCGGGTGTTGTGGTAAACTTTGAGAGGATAGCTGCGATCGCCCGACTCGTTACTGAGTTTCCTTTACCCCCAGAAGTAGAAGTCGCGCCGGTGTTTGAACCTTAGATTTTTAACCGCAGATGAGGGCAGATGTACGCAGATGAACGCAGATGTTTTTTAGAGAGGGCTGATGCGGTTGCTACGGCAGCGGCTGTTAAATGTGGTAAGGTTACGGCTACAGGGGCGGTAAGTGCTGCTTTGGAACGGATTGCTTTTAAGGATAAGGCTTTTAATTGTTTTACTGCTATCACTGCATCAAGCGCACTCGCAGCAGCGGAAAATATAGATAGTTCGATCGCAAATAACCAAGACCCAGGCCCTTTAGCAGGCGTTCCCTTTGCTGTCAAAAATCTGTTCGATGTCGCCGGAATTACTACTCTAGCTGGGTCAAAAATCAACGCGGGCAATCCTCCGGCTACCCAGGACGCGGCTGTAGTCGCCCGACTCAGACAAGCCGGGGCTGTGCTCGTGGGTACGCTCAACATGGATGAGTACGCCTACGGTTTTGTGACGGAAAACAGCCACTACGGGCCGACTCGCAATCCCCGCGATACTGCGCGCATCGCTGGCGGTTCTAGCGGCGGTTCCGCAGCAGCAGTCGCCGCCGGTTTTGTACCCGTCACTCTCGGTTCTGATACTAATGGTTCCATCCGTGTACCGGCTGCTTTGTGTGGTGTCTTTGGGTTTAAGCCTACTTACGGCCGTTTGTCCAGGGCTGGCGCTTATTTATTTTCGAGTAGTTTGGATTGTGTGGGGCCGTTTGGCCGATCGATCAGAGATATGGCGCTGCTGTACGATGTCCTGCAAGGCCCTGATTCTCGTGACCCAGTTTGCACTCAACGCCCGCCACAACTTTGTTCGCCGCAGTTAAATCAAGGCATCGAAGGATTGCGAATTGCTGTTGCTGACGGGTATTTCGCTACAGGGGCCGCACCGGAAGCAATGGATGCTGTAGAAATAGTTGCTAAAGCCTTGACAAATGTCTTGAATTGTGGTATTGGCACAGAAAAAACAACAAACCCCCCAAAAATAGGGGGGCTTGCAACTGTCACCATACCGGAGTCCGATCGCGCCCGGGCTGCGGCATTTATCATTACCGCTTGCGAGGGGGGAAACTTGCATTTGGACAATTTGCGATCACGCCCTCAAGACTTCGATCCTGCCACGCGCGATCGCTTTTTAGCGGGAACCCTGATCCCTGCGACTTGGTACTTGCAAGCCCAGAGATTCAGACAGTGGTACCGCGATCGAATTCGCGAAATATTCCAACACACAGACATCATCCTCGCACCCGCAACCCCGATAGCTGCCCCTGAAATTGGCGTCGAGAAAATGGTAATAGCCGGACAAGAAATCTTAGTGCGTCCCAATCTCGGACTTTTCACCCAACCCCTATCATTTATTGGCTTGCCCGTTCTTTGCGTGCCCGTACAGCGGCCCGGCGCTTTGCCCTTGGGGGTACAAATTATTGGTGCTCCCTACAGCGAAGCGGTGATTCTCCGAGTCGCTGCGGTACTTGAATCGCAAGGCCTTGTATCTGCCGAATCAATTGACCCCTATTTCTAGGGTTTGTTGTTGCGGTGAAAGCGTCTCTTAGTCCTTCTGGCAATAGCTTTGCGCTTCTGCTTTTCCAAGGGGGTTTCAAAGTGGCGGTGCTTTCTCATGTCGGGGAAAATACCCGCTTTGGAAACTTGCCGCTTAAACCGTCGTAGGGCTGACTCAATCCCTTCATTTTCGCCTATTACAACTTGGGTCATTCTTTCTCCTTAGTGTTTGTTAGATCAAGTTTTATCATATCAAGCTTTTTGACGGCGCGACCTATTGAAGGTCGGGCGATCGCCCAAAACCTCAAAATTATACCATAAAATTGGTTTGTAGTGAGGACTTGATTCCTCAAATTTTGACGGTCGCTAAAATCCTCACTGCGAACCCCTTTGATTGCGGGTAGTGGTGTGAAATACCCCAACTAAACGGAGTACCGTTATAGTTCGGGCTTCGTGTCTCATCTGCCATTGCTCTGTTGGGAATACCCGTTACCGAGTATTCGTCACTGAAGACGATCCGAGTCTTACACAGCATAAGAAAGCTTTGCAGCCTTTATCCCTTCTTCGGGAACCCACGCAGAAGCCCTGTTTCCCAAGGCAAAATTTTTCTTCGTGCAACAAACATGGCTTATTTTTTACAGCATGGCGTTACCTTACCAACCAGCGGTCTGTTCTTTCCCCCTTTCTCTGGCAGTTATCCAAGGTCAAGCATATTACTGCTACTGTGACCTATTGTTTGCAGTCGAGTGGGTGGGTCGCAACCACTTATATCTTAGACGTTTCTGTTAGAAAATCCGGGAATTGTCGATCTTTTTCCCAGACCTTGCTCGGCTTATATCCCCGCGCTAAACGGAGTACCGTTATAGCGTGGGACTTACGCCGATTGAGTTAAGAGGGTTGGGCTATCAACTGATTTTCCTGCCGCAGGTAAGCTTGAATAAACGGGTCTAATTCGCCGTTCATCACATCTTCGATGGCCGTTGTTTCCACTCCTGTACGCAAATCCTTGACCATTTGGTATGGGTGAAAAACATAATTGCGAATTTGGTTGCCCCAAGCTGCCTCTACCATGTCGCCGCGAATCTCGGCAATTTCCGAAGCCCGCTGTTCCTTAGCAACCACCAACAGTCTAGCCTTGAGTAATGCCAGAGCTTTTTCCTTATTTTGCAACTGACTGCGTTCTTCAGTGCAGCGCACGGCCAAGCCAGTAGGAAGGTGAACGATGCGCACGGCGGTTTCTACCTTGTTAACATTTTGCCCGCCCTTGCCGCCCGCGCGGGAAGTCGTGACTTCCAAATCTTTTTCGGGAATGTCCAACTTGACGGATCGATCGAGAATTGGCATCACTTCTACGCCAGCAAAACTGGTTTGACGCTTGTCGTTAGCATTAAAAGGCGAAATTCTGACCAAGCGGTGAGTGCCTTTTTCCGACCTCATGTAACCGTAAGCGTAGCGGCCGACAATTTCCAAAGAAGCAGATTTAACACCTGCTTCCTCTCCCTCGGAAATTTCCATTAAATGTACTTTGTAACCTTGACTTTCCCCCCAGCGGGTGTACATCCGCAGCAGCATTTCGGCCCAATCTTGAGCATCTGTGCCGCCGGCCCCGGCGTTAATCGTCAAAACGGCGCCGCCTTCATCGTAGGGCCCAGATAGTAATTGTTGCAGTTCCCACTGGTCGAGCTCGCGGGTTAACTGAGAAAGACTCGATGAGGCTTCTTGGAACAGGGACTCGTCGGCTTCTAACTCCAGCAGTTCTAAAATAGCTTTAGCATCTTCCAAGGTAGTTTGCCAGCCGCGATATTGGTCTAAATGAGATTTTAAGTCATTAAGTTCTTGGAGGGTTTCTTGAGCTCGATCTTGGTCGTCCCAAAATGCTGGTTGGGCGCTGATTTGCTCTAAGTCTTGAATTTTGGCTGTGAGTGCGGGGATGTCAAAGATAGTCCTGGGTTGCACCCAGTCGATCGGACAAAGTTTCGATATTGTGTTTGATGTCTAGAACTTCCACTGTGAGTTCTCCGGTGTTGTGGGGTGTATTTTTGAGTTTAGCTGAAATTTTGCTCTAAATGTGCAAATCAATTTTTCAGTAGCACACCAGCTTTGATAAATGAGTCAATTTTGCCGTCGAGCACCTCGGCGACGGCTGTTGTTTGGATTCCTGTACCGAGATCCAAAACTTTGCCCTGGTTCGCGCTGTCGCTGACCAATTGATATTCCCGAATTGGTTGGTTAAGGACTGTTTTTAGGATCTCGCCCTGAATGTCTGCAAGCTGTTGAACTCCTTGTCTTTGCATAATAGCAAACAGTTTGCTTTTGAGAAGCGCCAAAGCCGTTTCTCTATTTAGCAATCGACTCCGCTCCTCCCCAGATATTGCAGAAATACCAGTAGGAACATGAACAATCCTCACCAAAGTTCGGATTACACACCTCACGTAGGGAGGAGGCAAGATTATTAATTCTAAATCCTGCTGTGGAATCTCCAGTTCCACATACATTGGCACAACTTCCACCGTCACTGAACTCGCCTGCTTTCTGGTAATATTAAAAGGCGATGTACGTTTCAGTAGATGCACTCCGGTTTCTGACTTTAGATAGCCGTAAGCGTAACGTCCGTCTATTGCCAAAGTTAGAGAATTAACTCCTCCTATTTCCAAAATAGCAGAATTAATTTCTACATACTCCAATAGGGAATCTTCAACTAATATAACTCTATAGCCTCGGTTTTGTCCCCAACGACCGTACATTCTCAGCAACATTTGTGCCCAGTCTAGAGCATCTAAGTCATCTATTGCTGCACTAATTATCAGGTATGCTCCATTTTTGTCGCAAGGCCCGCTCAAGGATTGCTCTAATTCACACTCTTCGAGAGAGCAGTTGAGTTGAGCTAAATTAGTTTGAAGTTCTTGCTCTAATTCCTCGTCTGCTTGAAATTCGAGTAACTCCGCTGCTGCTTGAATATCTGCTAAACAAGTTTGGCACTGGTTGAGTTTTGCCTGGTAGGATTGGAGTGCGTCTAGTTCTTGCAGTATCGGTTCAACGTTGTTGATGCTGTTGCCCGATTTCGGCTGTGCTGCTAGCTGTTGTAACTTTTGGCTCTCGGCGGTTAATGCTGAGCTAAAGATAGTTTTGTAGACTGGTTAGGCGATCGCACAATGTTTCGATGTTGTGTTTGATGTGTAGAGTTTCCACGGTTAGTCCTCATGGTTTTGAAGTCTTTTACAAATTATAGCTGAAATTAGGATATTTCAACAAAATGTTATTGTTTCTTCGTAATTAGATATCCTGCGAACCAGTTGAATGGAAAATTTTACCGCATTAAAAATAAAAAAAGTTGCTATAATCTAAAATCAGGTTAACGATCTCGATGGAAGTTAACTGCCATGATTTCCCCAGAACTAAAATTAAGCTTGCCCTCCACCGAAGACCTGCCCTGTTCGGACGATACGCCTGTGGATAACGAAGACCAGAATCTGCTACCCAACCTATTGTTGTTTGTCCTGACCGGTATTTGGTCGGCTCGAATGGATTGGTACTTTGGGGTGGATATGGCGGTGTATCACACGACGGGAATCAGTCCCAAAGTGCCTGTCGTCCCCGACGGGTTTCTCAGTTTGGGGGTGGAGCGCCGAAAAGGAGGCAAATCTCGCCGTAGCTATGCTGTCTGGGAAGAAAACGAGGTTGTGCCGATCGTAGCATTGGAAATGGTGTCTCACAAACCCGGTGGGGAGTACGACGAGAAGATGTCGATTTATGCCGGTTTAGGAGTTTTGTACTACATTATTTACAACCCCGAATTTTGGCGGCGCGATCGGCATCAACCGTTTGAAGTGTACAAGCTGATTGACGGGCAGTATCGGCAGCAGATTGGCGAACCCTATTGGATGCCAGAAGTGGGACTGGGCATAGGGCGATCTCAGCAAGTTATTGGGGGCATCGAGCAAGAAATTCTGCTGTGGTCCGACGAGTCGGGAAATGTCTATCCCCTGCCGGATGCAGGGATGCAGCAGATGCGGGAGCAGTTGAGGGTAGAACGACAACGAGCCGAACGCCTAGCTGAGTATTTGCGATCGCAAGGGATCGATCCTGATAACCTACCTGAAATCTAACTTGAAATGCGATCGCTTGACCGCATTAAAACCAGGATTCCCGATAGAATTAACAGCGTTATCCGTGTAGTGCCTTCCTTCTTAAATATACTGCGAACCCGTTGAATTGAAAGTTTTACCGCATTCGTGAGCGCATACGTCCAACCTTTTGGAACAGGAAAAACTTTTTGTGAGGTCTTCGCGAAACCAATCTCTGGCGATCGCATCTTTCACAGATTGAGTTCTGAGAGAATTAAACCCCTTGCCGTACTTTTCAATTAAAGCCAGCATTTGCGGTCTGTAAGTGTGGTTGTAAACAGCGTATTTAGTATGGCTTACCCAACAGCAAGGCCAGAGTTCCGCTTCAAAACTGATAAAAATCTCTTTGCTGGCTTGAGTTTGGCAGCTAATTTCTACATTTCGGTAGTAGTTGTTTAGGCTACCAAATTTTTCTACAGCTTGGATAAATTGGTCTCCCTGGGGATTTTTATATTGTTCCAACGATGGGGGTTGGAGTTCTTCACTGGCTGGCTTTGATGGGACAGAATGAGTTGGTTCTGGTGCTTGAGAGGTTTCGATAGCTATAGCTTGATACCAAGCATAATTGGCTTTTTCTGCTTGCCCCAACTGTGTCAACACTTTAGCTAAATTGCGATAAGCTCCGGCAAAATTGGGTTTAAGCTCGATCGCCTTTTGGTAATAAGCACTAGCTGCCTGCCACTGTTGCTGTTGAGCATAAAGACTGCCGACATTAGCATAAACTTCGGGAAAATTAGGCTGAATTTGCAGTGCCTTGGCGTAACAATCTGCTGCTGCTTGCATCTTCCCCAAACCTTGAAAAGCGTTGCCTAAAGTTTTGCAGGCTGCTGCAAAATTAGGTTGAATTTTTAGGGCTTGTTGGCTGGCTGCGATCGCCTCTGAGAGCTGTCCTTGTCTCAAACAGTCCTCAGCTTGTTTGTGCAACCCAACAGCGGTCTGTGTTTGATTTTGAGGGGCTGACGCATTAGTTGTTGCTGGTTGGTTGGGGCGATCGCTCTTAGCCTCTACCGGAGACTTTTCTGCCTTCTGAGGCTGTTGATTTGCGGACTCTTTGTCATAAATCTCTTTCGCCACAAAACGAGAGGTAGCTTTCGGTACAAACTCGACAAATCCTAGTTGTTGGGCTAAATCCCGCGCTGTTTCTACTTGGTGCTGGTTGTGCTCAAATATCAAGTAGTGCCATACAGCTTTTCCGCCTGCTTGGATGAAGGAATTAACAGACTGCATTATCCTGTCCCAGTTGGTATTTTGGCGGTAGATGCTGTTAGTATCGGCCAACCCGTCGATACTAAAAATTACGCGATCGTATTCTCCTGTCATCGCCTTTGCCAGGGCTTGCCACCAGTCTGGATTGCGTCCGCTACCGTTGGTGTACAGGCAGATATGAGGAACTCCCATGCGGTGCAAATACTTGATCGCCGGAATTGTGGTATTGCTAGTCATAGCATCGCCGTAGTTGCCGCACATATAAACAAAATCCAACTGAGAGCAAAACTCTTTGGGAAAAATTCTCTCAATATCCTGCATCTTTAATTCCGCCCCCGGCAAAATCGGGTTGTCAGTGCGGGGACACTGCGGGCAAGCTGCATTGCACCTGGAGGTAATTTCTACGCTGACTCTTCTGATATCTTCATATTTTAAGTACATGAGTTTTATCCTATTGATTTTTTATGAATGTTGAAATCGCGATCGACAGAATTAGACAACAAGACTTTTGATTAAGTGATTAAACAGTAAAATTATACCTCATGCCTTCAGCCGGAGGACAGGATACAGCGCATTCCAGGTTTATGAAGGATACCAGATATCGCTCTATCCCCGCCGTAGGGACACTCTTGCCGGGTCCGGTGTCCCTACTTCATAAACCTGGAATGCGCTGTATAAGTTTTGTTGACGATCGCGCTTGATATCAATTCCGGTTGCATTGGAATGATTAAACCGTAGAGAACGCTCTTAACGCAGAGTTCGAGGACACAGAGATGAATAATTCTGATGAAGAGCGGATTTGATATGACGGGAGGACGACTATCTTGATTCCCAATCTTAATCAAAAACCGCGGCCGGATGTCGATCGAGCCGCGGTTTTTTTTAAGCTAAAGTTTCAATTAATCCCGGCCGTTGAGAGCAATCAGCAAGCGCAGAATGAAAATGAACAAGTTGATGTAGGTCAAGTACATCGACAGAGCAGCGGGCAAATACTGATCGTCGCGGTAGCTGCGGGGTAATATGTAAAAATCGACGATCGCAGCGCCGGCAAATATAAACACGCCGACGCCAGAAATGCCAATTTCCAACCAGGTTGGGGTGTAGACGCCAAATAGAGAGAGCAGAAACTGACCGCCAACGACGACTAACAAAGCAATGACACCTAAACTGATAGTTTTGGTGATGGCCATGCCGTCTTCTTCAGAAAGGTTGGATCCAATTTGGCGGGCGGCGATGAAGGTAATGCCACAGCCGAGTGCGGCAAAACCGATGCCGGAGATGCCGACGCCTTCGCTTCTGAGGGCTACAGACACCAATCCGCTGAGGGTGTAGCCGGAAAGCAAGCTGTAGGTTGCCAGCAGGGGCAAAGCGGTATTTTTGTTGCCTTGTTCGGCGGCGGCGCGAGCGACAAAGAACAGAATTAATTCTAGGACGATCGCGGCGATGAATGTGGGAAAGAAGATCCCGGGATAGTTGCGGATCACTCCCAGGCCCCCGTAGGTGCCGACAGCAGTTAAGACAAGTCCGCCGCCCACGAAGGGGAGAGCGTTGGAGATGACGTTAGGGCCTACCAGCGCGTGGTTTTTGGCCTCGCGCACGGCTTCGCGAAAATTGCTAGTGTTACTCACGAGGATTTACCTAATTTTGGCTGAGAATTGCTATCTCTATTTTGACAGCTTTACAGTTTGTTTGCAAAACCTCAAAGAGTTTAAAGATTTGATAAAGAAGGGGGTGACCTCACTCCAAAGCAGGGTCGATTGTTTATAATCGAGTCTAATCAAGTCTGTGGGGTGTCGCCCTCTGGCACGGTTGCACGTCGCGGCAGAGCTATAATTGAGGTTAAAGACCCGGCCCTATCTGCGGCGAGGGGCAAGCTTAAAGTTGATCGAATCGCAGATAGTTGAGGTCAATCAATTTTGGATGAAGGATTTACGATTTGGGATTGAGGAGTCTATGCTATAGGCAGGGGCAGCAGTTGATTTGAGGTTTTTAATTTGTGGCCTAGTTGAAACTAGGGATCAGAAACTCCAAAAATCTAAAATCTAAAATCTAAAATCTAAAATCTAAAATCGGTTCGGTTAATTGCTAAGGTAGCTCAGACAGAGGATGCCCAGGAAATTAATGAATAGATCGAGTTTGAGCGACAAAATGCTAAATAGGTAATCTCCCATGCACACCTTTTTTGAGCGCAAATTATTGCCACATGCAACCGGAATTTTACTGGCGGCCGCCGTTATGTCCGGCGGTCAAGCTGCCGTTGCAGCTAATGTCCAAGCCGTTTCTACCGCTGCTTCATGGCAGGGTTTAGAAAATTTGCTGCTGACTGATATCGCTCAACTTCCCCAAGGTACAACTTCTCCAAGCCCGACCCCGGGAAGGGTAACACGGGTGCCTCTGCCGGTGAGAATTCCTGAGGCTTCGACGGTGGCAGGGTTGGGTTTAGTTGCGGGTTCGCTGGCGGTGACTCGCCGGAAAGTGAGAGTTAAAAATTAGACTTTGGGCAAAAAGTCTAATTTTTGGATTTTTAACCGCAGATAAACGCGAATAAACGTAGATAAATGCGGGTATCAGGATTTTAGCCGATCGCGTCGCGCAGAGCATTTTTAGTCATAGCTGCGATCGACTGTTCGGTAGCTTTCGGCAAGTGATAGTATTTCCCTCCGGAAGTCTTGGCCAATTCCTTCGCAAAGCCAGTCGAAATAAACTTGCTCTCGGTATCAATCACCAGTAACTGCATTCCCAACCCACGAATTTTGGCAGCAATTTCTAACAATTCCTTCTTAATATCAGGCTTTTCTCCATCTAAAATCGGTTCGCCCAAAGAACGAGCCAAAGGAATATTACCGCGTCCGTCGGTAATGGCGACAATCGCAACTTGACCGATATCTCCCGACTGCCGCGCATTGACTCCCACGCGCACGGCTTGAGTCAAACCGTGGGCCAAGGGGGAACCGCCGCCGCAGGGCAACCGTTCCAAACGCTTGCGGGCCAAGGCTATCGAGCGAGTCGGCGGTAGCAGCACTTCTGCTTGTTCTCCCCGAAAGGGAATGAGAGCAACTTGGTCGCGGCTTTGATAAGCTTCTGTCAGTAGCTGCATGACTGCACCTTTGGCAGACTGCATCCGGTTGAGGGCCATCGAACCGGAAGCATCGACAACAAATACGACTAAAGCTCCAGCTTTTCTGGCTAAGCGCTTCGCCCGAATGTCTCCCTGTTCGACAAATACACGGCGCTCAACCCCCCCTTGCCCCCCCTTCGCAAGGGGGGGTTGACTCACCTCTTGCCCCCCCTTCGCAAGGGGGGGTTGGGGGGGGTGAGCATTCCTGTCGCGGCGGGCTTTTTGGTAGGGTGCGGCGGCTCTGAGGGTGGCGTCAACGGCGATGCGGCGGACGGGGCCTTTGGGCAATACTGGCTTGACGTAACGGCCTCTATCTTCGGAGAAAATGGTGCTTCTGCTGCCCGATTTGCCTTGGCGGTTGGCGGCTTGGGCGAAGAAAAGCACGCTGGGGTCGAGAATTACGCCTTCGGGGTCGAAGAGAAATTCTTCGGGAATGGTATCTTTTTCTGGTTCTTCTTGAGGTTCCGGGTTTTCTTCATCCTCTTGGTCTTCTTCGTCTTCTTGCTCGTTTTCTGGTTCGTCTTGTTCTTGTTCTGACTGCTTTTGGGGAGGCGGTGGGGGGGGAGGAGGAGCAGAGTTTTCGTCTGGGGGAGTTTGAATGATGGTGGCGCGGGGTACGATGACTAATTCTACGGCGCGGCGCAGGTCTTCGGCGTTAACTTCTGTGCGTCCCTCGATGGCGGCGGCGGCAATGGCTACGCGGACGGAGAATATTTCGGCGCGGTGTCCTTGAACGCCACCCCGGATGGCTTCTTCTACTAGGTAGGCAATTTGTTCGCGTTTAATGCTGACATCTTTGAGCCATTCTCTGGCTAGGATAATTTGGGTTTTGAGGTTGTCGGTGTCTTCGGCGTATTGATTGAGAAATTGTTGGGGGGAGCTGGAGTAGGATAAAGCTTGTTCTACTGCATAGACTCTTTCTTCTAGTTCGAGTGCTGCGTCGGCTGAAAGTACGATCGCGATGCGATCGAGCAAATGTTCTCTGAGTGGCCCTTCTTCGGGGTTGTAGGTGGCGATAAATAGAGGTTTGCAGGGGTGTTGGAAGCTAATGCCTTCGCGTTCTATTTGGTTGCGGCCTTCGGTTAATACTGTTAGCAATTGGTTGGAAATGTTGTCATCGAGGAGGTTAATTTCATCTACATAAAGTACGCCTCGATTTGCTTGGGCTAAGAGTCCTGGTTGAAATACGGTTTGGCCTAATTTTACTGATTGTTCGACATCGACGGAACCTAAGAGTCTGTCTTCGGTGACACCCAAAGGAATTTGAATAAATGGTGTGGGAATTATTTCAGTATTTAGGGAATTAGTATATTTTTGGTTACCCTCCTGCCCGCTTTCTTCTAATAGATAAGGTGCCTGTTCTGCAAGATTTTGCTCCGGTTCGGCGTTGCAAAAAGAGTCTTTTACAATTTCAATTGGTGGCAGTAGGGAATGCAAGGCGCGGGCCATTACTGATTTTGCTGTGCCACGGCGGCCGGCGATCGCCACTCCTCCCAATCCAGGATCGACTGCTGCTAACAGCAGGGCTAATTTGATTGCTTCTTGCCCGACTACGGCGGTGAGGGGAAAGGCTATTGTGGAAGGGCGTCTGTTGGCTGCGGGCATAGGATTTTCGGATGTAAAAATTTGAACTTAATGTTTAGCTTACTTCTTGGAGGATTTTAACTTCTAGGGGCAGAATCACGGTAAAAGTTGAGCCGACTCCTATTTCTGATACTAGCTCGATTTTGCCTTGCAGCAGCGTGACGAGCCGCGATACTATTGCTAATCCCAGCCCGGTGCTTTCGGCGGGAAAGAGCTGTTTGCCGGCTTCTCCTGCTTGAAAGAAGGGGTCAAAGATGCGCTTTGTATCTTCGGGGGCGATGCCAATGCCAGTATCTGTAATTGCGATCGCCCAATTTGCTTCTCCATCACGGCGGCAACTTAATTCAATGCTACCAGATTCTGTATAGCGAATGGCATTGCTCAGCAGGTTGATCAGAATTTGTTGCAGCCGCTGTCCGTCGGCGATTACTTGTTTTGGGGCGCAGTCGCTGGTAACAGCGAGCTTGAGTCCTTTAGCATCAGCAATTGGCTGCATCATTTCTACTACGGTGTTAATTACAGATTGTACATTAGTTCGCTGCAGGTTAAGTTTAATTTTTCCGGCATTGGCACGAGAAAGTTCTAGTGTGTCATTAATCATGCGCAGCAACTGTCTGCCGTTACGCAATACTCGCTCGATGTGTTCGATGCCGGGGAGGGTATCTTTGACTTCAGATTGCCATTTTTCTTTGCGCAGGAATAGTTCGGAATAACCAATAATTGAGTTGAGAGGAGTTTTGAGTTCGTGAGCCAAATGGTAGACGTTTTCTTGATTGACGCTGACAAGGCGAGAGAGTTCTTGATTGGTGAGTTGTAACTGAGTTTGGATTTGTTGAAGTTCCTGCAGCCTCTGAGCGACGTAGCTGTTGAAACACTGGGCAATAGCTTCGTCTAGTACGGCATCTATCAGCCGAAAAGCTCTGAATACGTCGGTGGTGGTTCCTGCTAGCAATTCTGCTTCTAATTGGGAGAATATTACTTGACGCAATAAATGGTATTCCCGGGCTACTTCTGCTGCGTCGTAGCCTTGTTCTGCTCTGAGAAATCCATGATCTAAACTGGCTTCAATTATTACTTTTATGTCGCTGCTTTGATGTTGGGAAAGCACTGTGGTCATCGCCGCCAGCAGGTGAGGTATGTGATTTTCGATCGCTGACAGTGGTAAGGCCTCAGCGGTTTCAATTTTCCGATCCAAGCGTACTGCTTCAATCCAGTGTTTGACGATTGTATCGGTTTTTTCGGCGAGCACTTGGCTATAGTCCATGATTTCTGCGTGGGGGTTGAGTTTGGCAGATATTGCCCATGCTTCATTGTAGTTGAGCGCTCGCCCGATCGCCATACCAAACTTCGGGCGATCGCGACCCTGCCAAAAGAAGTAGTTTTGAGATATTTTTTTTCCTGTGCTGGATCTCTGTCGAGCGCTCGATCCCAGCTTGTTGCTGCCAAAACCGGCACTTAAACTTATTGACAGAATAGCCATAAAGGAGTATAATTTTCTGACGATAAATATTTTAAATTTAAAATTTTAAATTTAAAATTTTTCAGGGGACTAAATGGAAAACGTGCAAGCTGTGATCGCTACGGCAACATTTATATGTGTAGTTTTCTTAATAATTACAGAATGGATACACCTAACAGTTGCGGCATTTCTGGGAGCGGTGATTCTGGTTTTTACCCACGTGATGACGTTAAACAACGCGATCGAATATATCGGTCGGAGTCACGCCACGCTGGGCTTGTTTTTCGGAGTCATGGTAATGGTGAGAGCCTTTGAACCTACCAAAGTATTCGACTACTTGGCAACTCAAATGGTCCTTTTAGCGAAAGGCAAAGGCAAAAATCTCTTGCTAGGTATTGTCGCGATTACTACCCCAATCTGTGCAGTTTTGCCCAACGCTACGACTGTCATGCTGCTAGCACCATTAATTCCGCCCATGGCAGAAGAAGTCGGTGTAGATTTTGTGCCGTTACTAATTTTAATGGTATTTGTGGCTAACAGTTCAGGACTGCTGACAATCGTGGGCGATCCGGCGACATTCATTGTCGGCGATGCTATTAACATGAGCTTTGCAGATTACCTGGTAAAGTTAAGTTTGGGCGGGTTAATTGCCGTAGCAGTCATATTAGTTATGTTGCCTTGGCTGTGGAGCGAAATTTGGCACAAGAACTTAGACGATTTGGAACATTTGCCGCATCCAAAAATCAATCACCCGCGAGTTTTAGCAGTGGGCGGCTTAATTATAGCTTTCGTGCTGACATTTTTTGTCATAGGAGAGTCTCTGCCCGTGCCTGTTTCACCGGCAGCCGTTGCTTTGTTGGGGGCTGCTTTGGCAATGCTTTTAGCTCACCATTCCCAACTTGATTCTGTTAATAATATTTTGCGGGATTTAGATTGGAGTACCCTGCTATTTTTTATGTCTATCTTTGTGCTGATTGGCGGTTTGGAAAAAACCGGAGTAATCGGCAATATATCTGGAATATTAGCAGTGATTTTAGGTAAAAATATTTTTCTTGGTTCTTTAGTTTTGTTATTTTTTGTGGGTTTGATGTCGAGCGTGGTGCCAAATATTCCGCTGGTAGTGGCGATGGTGCCGCTGCTAAAACAGTATGTTGTCAATATCGGGCTCGCACCGGCAGAGGTGCTGGCTCCGGATTTTGCAGGGCAGTTTCCACCTGCTGTGCTGCCACTGTTTTATGCGATGATGTACGGAGCAACTTTAGGCGGAAATGGCACTTTGGTAGGAGCTTCTTCTAATATAGTGGCGGCGGGAATTTCTGAACTGCACGGGCGCCGGATTTCTTTTAAAACTTTTCTGCGTTACGGGCTTCCTGTGATGGCGCTGCAATTAATAAGTGCGGCTGTTTATGTAACGATTCGGTTTCTGATTTGAAGAAGTCATTAGTCATTAGTCATTAGTCATTAGTCATTTCTTTTGCTGCTAGAGAACGAAAGAAGGGGTAATGCGCTTATGTTGCAGCCTCAATATAGAGGTTGCAGTGAGTCCTAAATCTCAACTCCCTCCAATTCTAAGGGGAAAATTACAGTGAAGGAAGAGCCAATTCCTACTTCAGAAACTAATTCGATTTTACCTTGCAAGAGGTTGACTAATCGAGCGACAATTGCTAGGCCTAAGCCGGTACTGTCAGGCATCAAAGAACCCAGGGAGTTGTCGGCCCGAAAAAATGGCATAAAAATCCGATCGCAGTCTTCTGAAGCAATGCCAATTCCTGTATCCGTGATGCAGATACTCCAATGTTTGTCTGACAATAATTCGGTTTTTATGGTAATAGTACCAGCTTGGGTGTAGCGAATGGCGTTGCTCACCAAGTTGGTGACAATTTGCTGCAAGCGCAAGTAATCTGTCATAACTTGATCGAGAACCGGATCGCACTCAACGGCAATCTCTAAATTTTTGGCTTTGGCCAAAGGCTCGATTATTTCGACAACAGTGCCGATCGCCGATCGCACATTTGTCGCAGTTAGCTGCAATTTTATGCGTCCCGCGTCGTACCGCGAGATTTCGAGAGTATCGTTAATTAATCTAAGTAAGCGTCTGCCGTTGCTGAGGACTTTATCAATATGTGCCAAATTGGGAACAGAATCTTTAAGTTTAGAATTGTTTCTTTGGCGCAAAAACAATTCTGAGTAACCAATAATAGAGGTGAGGGGAGTTTTCAATTCGTGAGCTAAGTGAGATAGATTATCTTGACTGGCGCGAACTAAGCGAGTCAGCTCTTGATTTGTAAGTTGCAAGTGGTTTTGCAACTCCTGTAGTTCTTGGAATCTTGCCTCGGTATAGGTTTGGAAACAGTCAGCAATTGCTTCGTCGAGGGCACTGTCAATTAAGCGATAAGCTCGGTTCACTTCAGCGGCTGAGCCTTTTAGCAATTCTGGCTCTAAAGCATCGAAAATTACCCTCCGCAGCAAGCGGTATTCCCGCGCAATTTCTTCGGCATCGTAGCCTTGCCCGGCCCTGACAGTTCCGTGGTCTAAACTTTCTTGTATGACTGTCCGAAGGTCGCTGTCTTCTGATTCGGAAAGCATAGTTACGATCGCTTGCAGTACGATGGGAAGGCTGTCGCGCACGGAATCGTAGGTGAGTTGCTTGGCGGTTTCTATTTGCTCGTCGCCGCGAACAGCTTCGATCCAGTTTTCGGTAATTATGTCAATTTTATCTTGTAGAGCTTGGCTAAAATCTATCATGGCTCTTAGATATAAATCAAGTGAGGGATCGTATTTTATATGTCTAGGTTAGTTTAATAATTAACTTTTTGAATTTTCTCTCAACTTTTGAGCTTCGCCGAGTACAAATAGCTACTCCTAAAGAAGTATTGACAAAATTATACACTCGTGCTAGCTTAAGTGAAATTGGCTTAAAAAGTCAAGCCTAATCAAGCGTCGCGCTATCAGACCAAGCGTGTCGCTGGAGCGGAGGAACCAATTTTCGGGGCGAATCTCTACAGAATTAAAAAGCAAAGTTAAAAATTGCCAAATTTGAGTGTAATTTTGGATTTTGAAATCTCAGGAGAAGGACATCTCTCAGTCCTAGCCCGTCAGCTAACTTCGCAGGCATTGAGAAGAGACTGAAAAGCCAAATGCTCTGAAAAAGATTGTTTGGCTTCGTCAGTGTCTCAGGTTGGTATTGTTCAAGATTCTTGTACCTGCCCTGACTCTGAAGGAGATTGAAATGTTCGTACAGCTTAATTTATCTGCGATCGCACTTGCAGGAGTTGCAGCGTGGAAGCGTGTAAAACCCGTTGTCATCCGAGATGCTGTTTTGTTACCTGCTGCGGGTTTTTTGGGAATTCTTGGCTTGTGGTGGATTGTTGCCAGCTTCAACAGCGATTTGATACCCACTCCCTATCAGGCGTTAATAGCTAATTTAGATTACATATTCCATCCATTTTATCAGCGCGGGCCTGGAGATTTAGGCATTGGCTGGCTGCTGCTAGCGAGTTTGCGGCGGGTGTTAGTGGGATTTTTACTGGGTGCAGCAGTTGCGATTCCCGTGGGATTTCTGATCGGGATGTCGAAACCGGCAATGATGGCGCTCAATCCGCTGATTCAAATCTTTAAACCGGTGTCGCCGCTAGCTTGGCTGCCGATAGCTCTATCAATTTTTAATTTAGCAGAGCCGTCAGCAATTTTTGTCATATTCATCACGTCCTTGTGGCCGACAATTATCAACACAGCTTTGGGAGTTTCTAGCGTTTCCCAGGATTATCTGGACGTGGCGCGAGTGTTAGAAATGCCGCGCTGGAGGCGGATTACTAAGATAATTTGGCCTGCGAGTTTGCCATACATTTTTACAGGTTTGCGGATTAGTTTGGGGATTGCTTGGCTGGTGATTGTGGCGGTGGAAATGCTGACAGGCGGTGTGGGAATTGGCTTTTTTGTTTGGGATGAGTGGAGCCGTTTGAATCTGAGCTCGGTATTTTTAGCGGTGTTTGTAATTGGCTTAACTGGATTATTGCTCGACGCTGCAGTTGACAAAATTCAGGAATTAGTAACGCATCGATCGATCCAGAGTCATTAGTCATCAGTCATCCTCATGTCTTGACATTATCTGCGTTTATCTGTGTTTATCTGCCTTAAATCTGCGGTTGCTCTATCGAGCAAAGATTTATGCAATTGCTCGTCTATTAGTCATTGCCAATCTAAAAACTAAAATGGTATGAGTGACAACTTTTCCAATGAATGGAACCGCCGAGAGTTTTTGCAAGGAATCGGAGCGGCGGCGGCGGGAATGGCTTTATCTGGTTGTACAATTAGCGCGGATCGATCGGCAAAAGGGCTCACAGAAGAAGCCTCAGCCGTAAAGCCGATCGTCGATTTCCGAACCTTAGAAAAACCAAATTTAACCGTAGGATACGTGCCGGTTAACGATTGTGCACCATTTGCGATCGCCTGGAAAAAAGGCTTTTTCCGCAAATACGGTTTAAACGTCAAACTCAACCGCGAAGCAAGCTGGGCAACCTCCCGCGACGGCGTAATCTTCGGCCGCCTCGACGCCTCCCCAGTCGTATCCGGCGCCGTCACAAACGCCCGAATTGGCGCCGAAGGAGCGCGGCACGCACCCCTGTGCGCGGCAATGACAATTCACCGCCACGGCAACGCCATGACGATGAACAAAGCTATGTGGGATTTCGGTTTGCGCCCGTGGCACGAATACAACGGCAATTTGGAAGAATTTGGCAAACAATTTCGAGCCTTTTTTGACAGTCAGCCACCGGAAAAAAGAGTTTGGGCAGTGGTTCTGAGTTCTGCGATTTACGAATACTTTGTCCGCTACATATCGGCGGCTGCCGGTGTCGATCCGTTCAAAGAATTTCGGGTAATTATTGTGCCGCCGCCGCAGATGGTAACTAACATCAGGATTGGCGCCATGCAGGCTTACATGGTGGCCGAACCTTGGAATACGCGGGCAATTCAAGGCAATTTGGGAGTGGGTTTTACCTTCGTGCAAGGCAAGGAAATTTGGCTGGGACATCCCGATCGCCTTTTGGGAGTAATGCAATCATTCATTGAGGAAAATCCGAAGACTTATTACTCGCTGGTTAAGGCAATGGTGGAAGCTTGTCAGTATTGCAGCAAGCCGGAAAATCGCAATGAAATATCGGCGCTGCTGACTGAGCGATCGTTTACGGGGGCGAAACCGAAAAAAGGGGCGATCGACAAATTTACGCGACCCGCAATAGTGGGCGACTACAACTATGGAGGGTTTGACGGAAAAGACCGCACCATACAATCGTCCGATGCAACTATTTTCTATGACATTCCTAAGAATTTGCCTCAAATACCGGGAAATCATTCAACATTTATGTGGCAGTCTCAGAGTCTGTGGTTGATGACTCAAGCCGCTCGCTGGGGACAGATTAAAGAACTGCCAAAAAATGCTGAGGAATTAGCTAAAAAAGCTTGGAGAACCGACCTTTACCGCAAGATTGTTGCCGAAATGGGGATCGATTGTCCCCAGGAGGATTACAAAGTGGAACCTGCGGAACATTTCATTGATAAAAAGGCATTCGATCCTAGCGATCTCGTGGGTTATTTGAATAGTTTTGAAATTCGAGCCAACCGCCCTCAGTCTTTTTTTCAGTCTTAATTTATACATTCCTGAACGCAGAACCTCTGCGAGGGGGCGCACCTTACCGCTTACCCAACCGTTCGGAAATCAAATTAACACTTTACTATTTTTTAGGAGAATACCGTGACTCAATACTTTTCTACTTCTATCGAAGCCAGCAGCCAAGTCAAGAAGCAGCCTGAATTTCTGGAAATTAACAATTTGTTCAAGTCGTATAAAAATGCGGACGGTAGCGAATTTAGCGTTTTGGAGAATATCAATTTAAGTATTGGAGAAAACGAATATATTTCGGTAATCGGTCACTCGGGCTGTGGCAAATCAACGCTGCTAAAAATAGTGGCAGGTTTGGAAAAACAGAGCGACGGAATGGTGACACTGGAAGGAAAAGAAATTCGCAAACCGGGAGCCGATCGCATGATGATATTTCAGCACTACGGATTGCTGCCTTGGCTGACGGTGCGGGAAAATATTCGGCTGGCAGTTGATGAAGTTTTGCAAACTCTTAGCCGTTCCGAGAAGATTAGTCTTGTCAACGAACACCTAGCAATGGTAAACTTAACAGCAGCAGCCGATAAATATCCAGACGAAATTTCAGGAGGCATGAAACAGCGGGTTGGGATTGCGCGAGCTTTGGCGATTAGACCGAAAATGTTATTAATGGACGAACCGTTTGGAGCCCTGGATGCTCTGACTCGCGGCAAGTTGCAAAAACAGGTGCTCGATATCTGGGAAAATCGCAGACAAGCTGCAATGATGATTACTCACGATGTGGATGAAGCTATATATATGTCCGATCGCATTGTGCTGATGACAAACGGCCCGGCTGCGACGATAGGTGAAATTTTGTCAGTGCCGTTTGCGCACCCGCGCGATCGCCAGGAGTTGCGGGAATCTCAGGATTATTACGAACTGCGCAACTATGCTTTGAATTTTCTCGATCGGTACTTTACCCAATACGAATAACGCCCGACGGACAGATAAAACAATTCACTTAAGAGAGGTCAAGCCTGTGAATCTCAAAACAATGTTAGCGCGTTTTGAAAGTGCATTGGGATACCAAAACTTAGCAGAAGAAATGGTGTTGCTGCCGGAGCCACAAGTGCAAAGTGCTAAGAAATCAAAAGCTACAAAACAGGCAAAAAGTATCAATTTTATTGTCGGTTACAACAGTTCTCCCCAAAGTCAAACAGCTCTGGACATTACCCTTTGGATTGCCCATCAAACTCGTTTAGTAACAACTCAAGAAGTCACGGTTCAAGTCGTCTACGTGATTGACGAAGCGCCCAAAAGTTACGGCGAAGATACTTGCAAATTTGGTGTGGCAAATGCCTTGGGTGCCAAGCCGAAAGTGTCGGATTTAGAGGAAACATTCGCTCTTAATTGTGCAGCGCCTGCGATCGCTTTACCTACCACAGAAATCTCATCAGTATCCCAGCGAAAAAATTGGAGCGATCCGCATTATTTCCGAGCAATTCTTGGTCAAAATAATCAGTACGAGGTAGCTGATAGGTTGCTGTGGCAAGCGCGCTGTTTGGCTGAGGAATGGCGCGGTTTATTCAAAGCTCATTTGCGCATCGGGCGCGTTGCTACAGAACTGAGAAATGTGGTTGAATTAGAATCAGCAAATTTACTGTTCTTGGGCTGCGATTCGGGCAACCACTCGCTGGTTAGGGAACTAGGAAATAATTTTCCGTGCTGCGTACTCGGGATTCCTGCGGCACTCAGCTATCAGATGGATGTTCACCCTGAAGAAAGTGTGAGCAAGTTGCAGTTGGCTACAGCTATGTCTGCACATTAAACTTGTGGAGCACTTACGCAAAACTTTTATATGTAAGGTGTGCGCTGCGCACCCTACCGCTATAATCGCGCGCCAAACCTTTTTTTTGCTTTAGTGCTAAGTCGATGAAAAATTAAAAAGAGTTTCCTCGCTCTAAGTCCCAATTACGATACAATTAGGACTTTTTTTCATTGTTGAGATTTTAATAATTACAGCCAAGGAAATTATCCGCACTTACCTGATCATAGACAATTCGTTAACTAATTTGATCTTTCCCCGACACACAGAGCGCAGCAGCCTATCTATCGAGCGTTTGTCTTCCTCACTCAAAGTTTCGTCAAAAATAGCAGCCATCAAACCGTAGCGATCGGCTAGAGTAATATAGCCATTATGATTCACTTCGGCAAACAGCTCGCCCAAAGCAGATGGAATCAGGTTGACAGGACTTTGCATAGTAATTGACTCTCTCACTCGAAGATCGCGCGATCGGGAGTTTTGCGGTAACAAAAGGCGATCACACTATCAGATTTTAGCGTGCGATCGCCTTATAAGCTGTGACCATAAACAGCAAAAAAGTGTGATAGTTAACTGCAAATTTTGTGAACGAAATCACATTCAATATGTACGAATCATGCTAAGATTTCCAGTTGGGTGTTAGCCAATAAATTAATTTTTTCTAAAGATTATAAATCTGCACTTCCTCCACAGGTTCAGCTAACTCAAACTTAAACACCTGGGAATAGAAATAGAATTCGCCGTCAAGAGTTCTTTTGATATTTTCAGCGCGGCGAAAACCGTGCTGTTCCCCTTCATAAGCAACATAAGCAACCGGCAAACCTTTAGCTTTCAGTATCTCTACCATCATTTCCGCTTGATTGGGCGGAACCACTTTATCTTCTAATCCTTGAAAAAAGATAACGGGACAAGATAAACGTTCGGCGGAATGAATGGGCGAACGAGCTACATACAAATCTTTTCTTTCAGGATAAGGCCCGATTAATCCATCCAGATAGCGCGCTTCAAATTTGTGAGTATCCGTTGCCAAAGCTTCCAAATCGCTAACTCCATAATAGCTCGCACCGGCCTTAAACACATCGCGGAAAGTAAGAGCGCACAGAGTGGTGTACCCCCCTGCACTGCCTCCGGCGATCGCCATTCTTTCGCCATCAACTAAACCTTTTTGAGCTAAATATTTAGCACCGTTAGCGCAGTCGTCAACATCGACAATTCCCCAACTATCTTGCAGTCTTTTTCTGTATTCTCGACCGTAACCAGTGCTGCCACCGTAATTAACATCGAGTACGGCAAAACCGCGACTCGTCCAATATTGAATTTTCAAATTCATGCTGCTAGAAGTAGCAGCAGTTGGGCCGCCGTGACTTTTGACAACAAGCGGCGGTTTTTCACCCGCAGGTGCTGCGAAATCTTGATTTTTCGGGGGATAGAAGAAACCGAAAGCAGTCAAATTGTTTTCCGTGGGAAACTCGATAGGTTCCGGTACAGAAAGATAACCCGGATTGATGCTTAAATTGCTCGATTTGCGCAATATTTCTAGTTGGGTTGTTGCTAAATTTAGTTGTACAATAGCAGTAGATTCAGTCGGCGAACCTGCCAGAAAAACAACTATTTCTCCCTGCGCCTTGACTGAGGAAATATCAGTGTAAGGCGTGTCAATTGTTGTCAAATGCTTAGTCGTTAAATCCAGACTCGCTAAATACCACTTGCCTTGCTGAGTGTAGGTGCAAATAATTTTGCTTTCCGAGACAAGGGCATAAGTAGACATTCCAAAAACCCACTGGGGAAGTCCGAATTCAGCCGCCATTTCGCACAAGCTGGTTTCTATATCTGCTTCCGCCCTTACCAAGGGGGGATTGAGGGGGGTTCTAGATTGCCAGCGGTAGAAATTCCACCAGTTAGACTTGTCAGAAACAAAATACAAAACTCCATCGGGCGACCATTCCGGTTGAAAAATCGACTCATCAACCCCGCCAGCAACTAAGTATTTTTCACCTAAAGAACCGTTAGTATTAATTTTTGCCACCCACAATTCTGTGCCATCCCACGGCATATTTGGATGGTTCCAACAAATCCAGGAAAGTAGAGAACCGTCTGGACTTAAACGAGGGGAAGCATAAAAATCATTGCCCTGAGTTAAGATTTGAATATCTTCGCCGTTATCTAAATTAATGCTAACAATAGTATTGACACATTCTCCCTCACCTGCATGGTCTTCGCGCACGCAAATCAGGCGATTTCTCTGCTTGTCAACTATCACATCTGCATAGCGAGAATTAGCAGCAGGTGTCAGAGGTTGGGGTTGAGAATCTAATGCTTGAGAATAAATACGTTGGTCGGCAAAATGAGAAAAATAGACAACACTGCCAGCCACTGCGAAGGAAGCGCCGCCGTATTCGTGAACGCGAGTGCGCACATTAAAAGGATGTGGTGTCACGTCGTTGATTGTACCGTCAGGAGTGCGCCGCACGAGGACGCTTCTTCCCGCTTCTGAAGGTCTTCCCTCAACCCAGTAAATATCATCGCCGTCAATAGCAATTTGCCCGAGTCCGACTGTTCCAGAAACAATTAAATCGGAAGAAATAGGTGATTTCCAAGAGCCATAAGGTGATACTGTGGTCATATAGAATACTCAATGATTTGTGAATGATGCTTTTTTGACGAACCGCGAAGGCGCGAAGGACACAAAGGAATATAAGAAAGAGAGGGGGTTATAGATGATTTAGGCTTGTTATAGTTGAGACACTTGTATTTGTGGGAATAAATAATTTTATATTTGTAGTTTACACTAATTCAGTCACCGGGGAAGCAAAATGTCCAAAAAACTTGTACTAATGGATCACGACGGTGCAGTTGACGACTATCTATCAGTCGTGTTGCTGATGACAATGGAGGAAGTCGAAACTCTGGGAGTAATTGTAACTCCTGCGGACTGCTACATTCAACCGGCGGTGAGTGCAACGCGCAAAATCCTCGATTTGATGGGGCGTTCAGAAGTTCCGGTGGCGGCGAGTACGGTGCGGGGGCTCAACCCATTTCCGGTGTTATTTCGGCGAGATTCCTTTGCGTGCGATCGACTTCCCATTCTAAATGAAAAAGGAACCATTGACACGCCGTTAATATCAGAACCCGGACAAAACTTTATGGTGCGAGTTTTGCGGGATGCAGCCGTACCAGTCACATTAATGGTAACGGGGCCGTTAACAACTGTAGCGCAAGCTTTAGATATCGCGCCAGAAATTGAAAGCAAAATTCAAGAAATTGTCTGGATGGGAGGCGCCCTCAATGTTATGGGCAATGTTAGCAAAGATATGGAACCCGGACAAGATATGTCGGCGGAATGGAATGCTTACTGGGACCCGATAGCAATCGATAGAATTTGGCAAACCCAAATTCCCGTTGTCATGTGTCCTTTAGATATCACTAATAATGTACCGCTGACTGTAGAATTTTCCAATCTCTTAGCAAAACAGCGCAAATATCCAATTTCCGACTTAGCAGGACAGTGTTATGCCCTCGCAATATCTCAAGATTACTATTTTTGGGACATTTTGGCAACCGCTTATTTAGCGCATCCAGAATTTTACCAACTGCGAGAGTGGGAAACAGAAATTATTACCGAAGGCATCAGCCAAGGACGCACAAAAGTTAAAAGAGGAGGGCGAAAAATTCAAGCAATGGATAAAGTAGACACTGCCCAATTTTACAACTACATATTAGAACAGTGGGCGAGGTAAAAATCACAATATCTGCTAGGGACGAATGAGCAAAATCTCCGTACAAAACCCGCCCGCGAATATTTACGTGCTCTTCTCTTCCCTCTCTTTCTCTGCGCCCTCTGCGCCCTCTGCGGTAAAAAAAACTCCTCTCAAAAATGCTGCCAATTCTATCAATTATCCCCTTAGCCCAAACCCCTCCCGCACCTCAAGAAATAGTTCAAATCCAAGAAGTGCGACCTCTCCCCGGACAGTTAGACAACATACCAGTATTTAACAGCAACAGTCCCGAATTAGTGCTGCAAGAAGGAATTTTGCTTTCGACATTTCCCCCAGATGGTAAAAGATTTCCGGCGGCACATTTAAACTTTCCGTTTCAAGGACGTTTCGACATATTTGCCCACCACATAGCCCGCGCACCTTCCCCGGAAGATTTGCGAACCTTGTATCAAGGAGTAATTGTTTATAATCCGGGCAATAAACCTGTAACATTAGATATATTGCAAGCTGCGAGTTATCTCAGTCAACCCGATGCACCTTTTATTGAATTGCCACCGGAAGTCGATAATTCAAACAGTAATATTTACGCGGGGCCGGGAAGTCGCGCCGTGAATGATATTCTCAGAGGAAGGAGACAGTCTGACTTTGGGCCTGGGTTAATTATTCCACCGGGAAAAAGCCAATTGTTGATGAATCATCCGATACCGGTGCGGGGATTGGTACCGCCGCTAAACGGTCGATCGACCTTAATGCGGTTGCGCAGCGATGGTATAGTCTATGTTGCCAGTCTGGCGATGTTTGCCCGAGTTGACGCACAGGGAAACGAGCGATCGCCCTCCCTGGCCCAATGGCAAAACTTATTAGACAATGGTAATATAGCCGGGCCGCGCGATCGAACTCCCACACCGCCCGAAATCACCGAAGGTCAAGTAATTTACGGCCGAGTTGCCGGTGTAGCATTAGGTTCACAATGGCGAGCACTTATCTCAGACAACCAAGCCACATCAAACCTAGCAATTCCCCAACCCGGAACAGCATTTTCCTACCCATTAAGCACCCTCCCGCGCGGAATGCTGGGCACGAATCAAGTGCAAAGTGCGAGGATGTTAGTCCGCTACCCAGATACAGCATACCGCGCCCACGGCAATTACGGAATTCAATACAATCTCAGCTTGCCGCTGTACAATTCTACCAGCAAAAATCAAACTGTAACTGTCGCGATTCAAACTCCTATTAAGACAGACAAATTAACTTCAGGAGGACTTAGTTTTTTAGAACCTCCGGCACCTCAAACTTTTTTTAGGGGGACGGTCAGAGTGCGCTATACTGATGACAGTAAAGTGCCTCAAACTCGCTACGTGCATTTAGTCCAGCGGCGGGGACAGCAGGGGGAACCTTTGGTAAAATTAGAGATGAACTCGGGAGAAAAGCGACTTGTAGAAGTGGATTTTATTTATCCGCCCGATGCGTCGCCGCCGCAAGTTTTGACAGTGAAAACCCATTAAATTTGAGCTGCTGCTACTGCTAGGCAGACGCCTACAAATACAATACGTAATTAACCAGCTTCGATATTAGACCTCTTGCAAAAATAAATAGGACGGGCAAGATGCCCATCCCACAAGAGTTATGTTTTCTTGTGGGATGGGCATCTTGCGCGTCCCATCAATTGATGAAAAGGATTTTTGCAAGAGGTCTATTAGTTTCGCGTTGCGGGGACTTGGTTTGTGTCTAGTCGGTATTGGCAAAAAACAAGATGAAGTTATCAAAAAAATTTTGGATTGTTACTGGTTTTGTGTACTTTTTAATTCTTCTCAGTATCATGCTTTTAGCAGATACGGGGAAATTAGTCAACTTTCCTCTCGCTCATCCGCCTTATGACAAACTCGGCCACTTTGTTTTGTACGGAATAGCATCTTTTTTGTGTCATAGAGCAACTGGCAAAAAAAAGATGAATTTGTTTAATTATTCAATTCCTTTCGGACCCGCAATTTTTACTATTTTCACTGCTGCGGAAGAAATGCTGCAAGGGATTTTACCAAATCGTAGTGCTAGTATTGAAGATTTTTTATTTAGTTTTTGCGGGATTGCAGCTTTTTATTGGATTGGAGAAGTTTGGGATAGAAAAAAAGGAAATTGAGAAAAACTGCCATACCAAATTTTCATGGGAAGTCGTGATACCATTTGAGATTTTACATTAAAGAATTGAAGAATTGGCAATGACAGATGACCTAATGGTTGGGAGCTTCCCTACAGTTGCATTCTTTTGTTAAACTGGTAGAAATTAGGTTGCGCGCCGCACCCTACGATACTAAAATCTAAAATGGTGTTACTTGCTGAGGTTCTTGATAACTTCGTCGAGTTTATTTGCTGCTTGAGTTTTGCCTTGGTTTCTATATAAATCCCTGGCTTTTTTTACCGACTCTACTGCCTCTGCCCTTTTATTTTGTGCGGACAGGACTTTCGCAAGCATATAATAAAATTCTGGAACCTTAGGTTTGAGACGAATTGCAGTTTCAAAATAGGGAACCGCTTCTGCTAATTTGTTTTGATTGGCTAGAATGCTGCCCAAGTTAGCGTAAGCTTCGGCAAAATTGGGATCTATTTCAATTACTCTGCGAAATGCTGCTTCTGCACTTGCTGTGTTTTGTTGGGCGGCAAAATTTAAGCCTTGTTGGAAATATTCGTTTGCTCCCGTATTTTGAACTAAACTATTGTTTACTGGTGACTCTGCCCGCACGGGTAATATCAATTCCGGTTGCACCGGAATGATGGTCTGTGGTCTGTGGGGGAATGTGGAATTATTGACTGAGACTCGATGGTTCCAATCCAACCGGAAACGATATAAAGAGATATTTGCAGCATAAACTGGAGCAACTGTCAATACGCTGGCTGCTGCTGCTGCCGTGAAAAATTGATTTTTTTTGAACTTGTTTAACATTGGCAATTAACCTAGATTTCCTATCTGGACAATGTGTTTGATAGCGTTCAATTACTCTCTTCCAAAAATGTTTGTACTCGACCGTTGGGTCTCAAAACAACTCGGATTTTCGGGTTTTTTCCATTAGAAACGGCAGAAACAAACGGCTCGCCGGCTAATGGCATATTAGTTTGCTCGATATAATCGGCTGCTGCTTTTCCCATCGGGACAATACTTTGAATTGACCCATTTTCATCGATCAGCACGCTGTATTCCAAAGTTTGTTCCATTCCTTCAGGAGGCTTCCAGCGTTCCTCAAAGTAAGTTCTAGCTTCTGAAACCTGAGGAATTGTATCAAATAAAGTGCTGTTTTTTTTGCTCGCCGAGGCCTGGTTGTTGTCCTCGGACTCGGCGGTTGGTTGAGCGTCCTCAAGGGCTGGGAGTTCGGTACTGGCGGGGGGGACAATCGGCTTGATGGGGCGGGGGAAGGGTTGTGGCGCGGGAACGGGAAATCGGGAAGCAGACAGGGAAGGCGGCAGGGGGGGCGGTACGGCGGGAGCTAGTTTGGGCGGTAATGGGGGCAGCAGGTAGGGTGCTGGTGCGGGTGCTTGGGGGCGGCCCTGGGGCGGTTCTTCGGGGGCGGGAATAGTGATTGTTTGCCCTTGAGGGAATGCTGGGACGCTCTGTTGGGCGCTGGGTGCGCTGCCGTTGGCGGGAAATAGCAGGGGTGGCTGCTGGATGGGGCTGGGTTTGTTGGTGGGGGGAGTTGGGGCGAGGGCGATGGGGGGCAAGCTGGGGCTGGCGGAAGTCCCGGTGTTGATGGGCGGGGGCGGCAGGGGCGGTAAAGCGTTTTTGGCTGGGGGTTTTGGTGCTGGGGGTGTCGGTAGGGCGGGAACTGGACTGGGGGAGACGCCAGCGGCTAACTGGGGGTTGCCTGGAGCGGGGGCTGCGGGGGCTGTGGCGGTTTGCGGGGAGGTGGCGGCCCGATCGAGCATTTTGATAGTTCCTGTCGTCAGGCCGACGCTGGCGACCAGCAATGCTGCCACCTTGAGCCAGGGTGAGGATAGCGGTTGTCGGGGCTCGCGGTTGAGGTTGGGAAGCGCCATCACTTCGGCGGCGCAGTTATCTAGTGCTGTGGCTAAGTCAAACAGTTGCAGGGTGCTCAAGGGAACTACTGGCCCGGATTCTGCAGCGCTCAAAGAGCCTAAAAACAAGTTGTGGGCAAGCAAGCCGCGGGGCTCTAAGCGGGGGGGAACCGGAAGGTAGGAAGTTGGGAGAGAGTAGGGGTTGGAAGTTGCTAGTTCGGAAGTGTTGACGGCTCGATCGAATATGACGGCGTTACCTCCGGCTTCTGGCGAGTCGGGGCCTGCTGCGGTACGATCGATTTGAGAGTTGAGGTTGCTTTCCCAATCGCGGGATTCGCCGAGCAAGTTTTGGACGTAGGTGCTAACAGCTTCGTGGAGGGTTTCGAGTTGAATTCGATCGCCCCTGAGAGTAACGTGTTGGGTATCTGGCAGCCTGGGGTCGTCGAGTCGCAGCTCAAAACTTAAAGATTTAAACACGGGTTGGCCCGCCCAGCGAGATAGAGGCGAACTTTTGGCTGTAATTTCCAGCGTGCAAGTGGGGGGCGTGTACCGTTTGAGAACCATAGCGAAGAAGGAAGAAGGAAGAGGGAAGAAGGAAGAAGGAAGAGGGAATAACTATGTTTTATCTGATATTTTGCAGCATTCTTAACAAGCTTTTTTAGCAACAGGCAAGATGCCTGTTCCACAACAAATAAATTTTTTGGTGGAACAGGCATCTTGCCTGTTCCGGATCTTTGTCATTCTCGTTCCCATTATGCTTAGCTTAATTCTTAGCGCGGTCTAGAAGTGCCAGCCAGAGGCGGCGGTGGCCGCCGGGACTGCTGTAAAATAGCAAATCGATCAGGAGTTTGAGGGCCAAATTAGTCAGTTCTCGGGCCGATAAATTTTCTGCATCTTCCATGCGCGAGCCATAAGTGTTGCTGAACCTGTCAATATAATCTCCCAACAAAGCGATTGTGTGAGGTTCGCGGTTTTGCTCTGCCATTTGTTCGAGCAAAGCTACAGCGCGGCGGATTAAAGCTTGGTGCTGACAGGCCAAATGACAGCTTATCAAAACGAGCGATCGAGCTTCCTCGACATCGAGTTTTTTGCGCCCTCCCTGGCCTTTCCGCAGCGGGTTAGATTGGCGCAGCCGCCACAAAGCTACCCGATCGGCTACCATTGGCTCTAAATTCAGTTCGGCTGCTACCTTGAGCATCGCCTCTGAGCCAATTTCTGCCAGTGCTTCTAGGGCTAACAGCACTAAATCCAGTTGGGCTTTAATGTTGTCCAACTGGGTAGGTTCTGGTGCTTTTCGGGTCAATTCTTCCCAGTTGGGAGATGGACCGGTTTCGTTTGTGGGAGCGGAGGACTTTACGGTCGAGCGCATGGCTTCAGCACGGGAAATTAAGACAGGTTGAGGCAGGATATCAAACAGTATGCAGTGATGAAAGCTTTGCAGCCTGTGGGCAACAGCACATCTGTTAATTTCTCTCCATAGCTCGTTGCTTTGATTCCGGCAATCCTATCTGCTGGACGGAGTTGCGGGTGAAAAGTTGCGGTTTCAAGTTCGATCGATCGCGATCGGCAAAACCCATAGATTTTTACCCCTAACCATGCTACGCCGCAGAGTGACCGAAATCAAATCAGTGCTTTGAAGCTATCGGGACTTATATCAATGCAAATATCCTAGCGCTCTCTAATGCTACTTATAGTCTGTCGCTACTTATAGTCTGTCAGATTATAGTTGTCATTGCTTCTTCTGGCGCCATCTATGGATATTACGGAGCAATTTGGTAAAAAAGTTAGACATTTCCGAAAGCTCAGAAATCTTTCCCAAGATCAGCTTGCAGAACTATCTGAATTACATCGCACCTATATTGGTTCAGTTGAACGAGGTGAAAGGAATATAACGCTACTTAATGCCAGCAAAATAGCTAAGGCATTATCCGTTAGTCTAGCCGATCTGGTAATTGATGATGACTGAAAGAAGACTTGAGCAAATTTTAGCAAGATACCAAAAATCATTTACCGAAAAAATTTATGCAGAAGAGAATGAAGAACACGATATTTTAATGGATGTGTTTGGTATTTCTCCAATAATAAAAAAAGAAAATAGGCAATATTGGGGGCGTGAGTTAGGTATGTGTTGGCAATCGTTAGTTACTGAAACGTGTAAAACATATTGCAGTAGCTTTAAGCCAGCATTGAAAGTTGGAAGCGATGAGCCGTGCGATCTGATTGTTGATGGGTACGCAATAGATACAAAATATCGTATTGGCTCAGGAGATTCTGGAACACTGAAAAAGTTCAAATCTTATGGCGAACTACTTCGTAATCTTAATTACGATCCCGTCTTTTTAATACTTAGACAAGATAATTTGCCCGCAGCTATTACAGCGTGCCAAAAAGGGACTTGGAAAGTTTACACAGGGGACGATTCGTTTAAGTTTATACAAACAATAAGCGGGTTTGATTTAAAGTCATTTCTTATTGAAAAAGTGGGAGAATTCCCTGTATACCGCTGACACTATCAAGGCGCTTGTTGATAATCTCAATGTAGTCAGGTACAATTTCAATACCCACATACCTAATGCCAAATTCTTGCGCCGCCAGCAATGTAGTTCCAGATCCTGCGAAAGGATCGATTAGAATAGAATTTTCCAAACGCGGTACAAATATTTCGACCAGCTTTCTCATTAGAGCGATTGGTTTAACTGTGCAATGGACGTTAAACTCCTCGGTTTTCTCACGCTGTATACCTTCTAAAATATTTGACTGAAAACCACCAAACTGATCTTTAGTATAAAATAGACCAGTACCATACTCCTGTAGAGTTTCCAAGTAATTATTGACCAGTGGTTTTTGAAGTACGCAGATTGCTTCCCATTCGTTCCTCAGACAACTGTGCCAACCATCCCATTTTTCAGAATTTTCATATCCTTTCTTCTCCAACTGTTGTTTGATATTGACACCTTTAGGGATACCGCTCGATCTTTTATAAACAAGAATATCTCTCGCATAGAAACCAGCACTTTCAAGTGCTACTTGTACGTGAGCAACCGTTCGTGTGCTGTTGAAAACTAAAACGGTTGCACCCGGTTTGCAGATCCGAAAAAGCTGCTCGCCCCACTCAAAGCACCACTTTTCATAATCCAGAGTGTTGTTGCGATTCCTTTGATACCATTTTTCGTTTCTGACTCCACCTGCTAAACCGCTGCCATAGGGAATGTTTTTAACAAGGGTTTTATTTCCCTTGCCATTGACTCTTTCAATACGCCTTTGAATTTCTGAGTCATCCCATTTATGACCAATAAATTCATAATTATAAGGTGGGTCAGTGATACAGGCAGAAATATAATTTTCTGGCAATGTCTTCATCACTTCACGACAGTCGCCCACCAAAACTTCATTTGAGGGAGTTTTTTTCATTAGTCAGGCAGTTACTAAAGTGGAAACTAAACTTTAAATTATGCCACATTTGCAGTAGATAGTGAATCTAAATGAGTCGTGAAACACTCTTCTCTTTCCAAACTTCGCGTTCTTTGCGTCTTCGCGGTTCGTAAAAAAAATCACAACTCATTTACACTCGCTATAGGCAGTCTAAATCATAGATTCATTCCAGCTTGTTTTGCTGCATCCAAACATATAATTAGTAATCCACCAGAAATCCCTCAATTCTGACTATTTCAAATAAACCACCGTCACACCTGCACCTCCTTCTTTTTGACTGGCGAGTTCAAAGCGGGAAACCTGCGGGTGATTCGCGAGGAACTCGTGAACGCCGCGCCGCAACTGTCCCGTACCTTTGCCGTGAATTATCCACAGAACTCCGTATTCCACGGCTTTGGAAAGAGCTCTGTCTATTTCGATTTCTGCGTCTGAGACTCTCGCACCCCGTAGGTCGATCGAATTATTAGCAGTGCGAATGGCGATTTCGGGATTGGGTTTTGCAGGTTCCGACGCTGCTTGCTTAGCTTTAGCCGTAGCGAGTGCTTGTGCTTGGGCTGCTACCTTGGCTAATTGAGCTTTAGTTTCCGGTTTTTGACCGTCTAGGGATTCAATTTCTCCGAGTTTGACAGTCATTTTCATAATCCCAAACCGAACGCTCAACTCTTCGTTAGCGTCGGGGCCGCTGAGGACTTCGGCGGTTTGGCCCAAGCTGGGAATGCGGATGCGATCGCCCATTTTCGGCATAAAACTCGGTTTGGGTTTAGCCGGTTGTTGGCGAGATGGCAGGTGTTTTTCAGAAATTTGATTTAAGGTTTCTGTCGCTTGTTGGGCATTTTGAGCCGTCTGGTTGCCCGACTGTAAGCGACGAATGATTTGAGCAATTTCTGATTTTGCCGAGCCTATCGCCTCATTTACTGCCACTTCCTGAGCTATTTTTAGTTCTCGCTCCCGCTCTTGCAAAGCGGCTGCTTTTTGAGAAACTTCTCTGTGCAGTTTTTCGGTTTGGTGTAGCAGTTGAGTTGCTTCTCTGGCCTTAGTTTCCTGTTTCCGGCGCTGTGCTTCGAGTCCAGCAATCACTTGATTAACATCTTGAGAGGCCCCCCCGACATAGGTTTGAGCTTCTTCGACTATGGATGCTAGCAAACCGAGTCTTTTGGCAATGGTGAGGGCGTTGGAACGTCCGGGAATTCCCCACAGCAAGCGATAGGTTGGCTGCATGGAATTGTCGTCAAATTCTACTGAGGCATTTTCAAAGCGGGAGTCTTGATATTTGAGGGCTTTGAGTTCGCCAAAGTGGGTAGTTGCAACTGTTAGTAGGGAATGTTGGGCGAGGTATTTCAACAGGGCGATCGCCAATGCACTGCCTTCTGAGGGGTCTGTCCCCGCTCCTACTTCGTCTAACAAAACTAAAGATTTGGGAATGGGGAATTGGGAATCGGGAATGGGGAATTGGGAATCGGGAATCGTGTCCCCTGAGCGAAGTCGAAGGGTAGTGGAAGTATCGGGAATTGAGTCTCCTGAGCGAAGTCGAAGGGTAGTGGAAGTATCGGGAATTGGGAGGTTTGAATCCTCTTCTCCTCCTTTTTTCAATACTTCTAAAATGCGGCTGATGCGGCGGATATGGCCGGAGAAAGTAGACAAACTTTGCTGCAAAGATTGTTCGTCACCAATATCAGCCAAAATATTGTCGAACCAAGGTAATTCTACGGGTTCGCGGGCGGCAACAAACATTCCTGCTTTCGCCATTAAAGCTGCCAAGCCCAAGGTTTTGAGGGTGACAGTTTTGCCACCAGTGTTGGGGCCGGTGATGGCGACGACGCGGATGTGCGGTCCGATCGTTAAATCGACCGGCACGACTGGAAAGCCTTGCTCGTATTGCTGCTGCCAAACTAATAAAGGATGGCGCAACTGGCGCAGGGTAATTTGCGATCGCAGGTTGCGAATTAATAATTGACTGTTTTCTGAGTTTTCCTCATCTTCTTTTTCCTCATCTTCTGTTTCGGGATTTTTTGGTGCTAATTCGGGTTCTCCCAATTCAATAAATTTCGGCGGATTTGCTTGCAACCAAAAACTATAACGCGCTTTAGCGGCCGCTAAATCTAAAGTTGTAACTACAACCAACAATCTGTCTAAATCGGGTTTTACTGCTGCGACTTGCTCCGTGAGGGCGCGGCGGACTGCTTCTTCTTCGGCTTGTTCTTGCCTGAGTAACTGCCGCATTTGGTTGTTAAGATTGACTGTGCTGTGGGGTTCTACGTACAGTGTCGCGCCGCTGGCAGAGGAGTCATGAACGATGCCCGGTATGGCATCTTTTTGGGGAGCTTTGACGGGAATGACAAAGCGTCCGCTTCTTTGGGTAATTAGCTGTTCTTGTACGGCGTTGGATTGGCGCTGCAAAATCCCCTGCAATATTTGATAAATACGATCGCGCAACTGTCGCATTTGAACTCTAATTCCTGCTAATTTAGGAGTTGCTCTGTCTGCTACTTGAGCGCGATCGTCTATACAGCGATGGATTTCTTGCTCTAGTTCCGGATAAGTCCGCAATTGGGCTGCCAGTTCTTTGAGCGTCGGCACATCTGACTGAAAGTCAATTATCCGGCGCAATTGCCTTGCTCCGGCGAGGGTAGTAGCAATTCCCAGCAATTCTTCGCCGCTGAGCAAACCTTGGAGTTCAGCTCGCTGCAGGGAAGTGCCGATGTCTTGGATTCCTTCAAAACTCAAAGCACCGCCAGCGCGACTCTCTAACTGATAAGCTTCCTCTGTTTGGGCCTTGAGTTCTGCTGTTTGAGCTATCGTTGCCGGGATTTGGAGGTCGAGGGCGGCGGCGACGCCGAGTTTGGTAGCAGCGAAGGTAGCCAAGTGCTGACACAGGCGCGGCCATTCTAATAGTTCGAGTGTTTCGGATTGAATCAAAGTTGAGGTGGTGTTGGTAATTGGCATTCCCAGGCGCTGACCTAGAAGGTTAATTAGACGATACTATCGATCAATTCTTCGGATAATTTTTGATAGTCAACAGTAGAGTGAGGGTTCCAGCGCAATCTGCCTGCACAGGACAAAGCTGACTACTTGCCTCAAAACCTAAGTTCAACTGTGCGGACTCGGGACTTTGCTAAACCCGGTTATTTGGTAAATTTCTCGTGACTTGCCGCCCAACTCGTAGAAACCGGGTTTCTCGCCTATGGACCTGGGCCATGAAACTGTCCGAAGTATTGATTGATTAATTTTAAAGTTTTTTTATTCTTTCCGGGCGCAACTTGAGGAAGATTTAGGAGAGTTGTCAGCCGTCCTTCACCAGAAAGCTGTGATGTAAAAGCCCAATTACGAAGGCGAGATTTGGCTTTTTTGCCTGGCGCGTCTAAAATTATACCTTCTACCTAGCTATTTTGGGGTTTGAGCGAACTGGGATGGGCTGTTTTTTGTGGGATTGAACTATTTGGGAATTTTAAATATGTCGGCGCAATTATGGCCGTTGTATCCTAAAAAGTAATTTGTGGAGCTGGTACAAGTATGGCAAAGATTCTAGCGATCATCGGGGATGCTGTGACTGTTGAAGTCGTGCAAGAGTTGCTGGGGAGGGAGGGACATCAGGTGAGAGTCGCTCCCGACGGTAAGGAGGGTTTAGACTTAGCGAGGGAATTTTCGCCGGATGTGATAATTTGCGACGGGACTTCGCCTCAAATCAACTTTTTGGATCTGTGCCGGCTGCTGAAGGCCGATCGAGAATTAGCGAGGGCCTATTTTATTGTGCTGACAACAGCCTCGCGCTTTGAAGAATCCCAAGAATTGGAGGCGCCCTTTGACGATTTTCTGTTTAAACCGATAGTTAAGCAGGAATTGTTGGGGCGGGTGCGCGCGTCTAAGCGAGCGCGCGAGTTGAGGGCGCAGTTGGATCTCGCCCAGGAAGAATTGCAACTGTCGCGCGATCGAATGCTGCAAAGTGAAAAAATGTCGAGTTTAGGCGAATTGGTATCTGGTATCGCCCACGAAATTAACAACCCAATTACTTTTATTTACAGCAATCTAACTCACGTCCGAAGCTACGCTACCGATTTAATTGAACTGCTGCGCTTGTATCAAAAAGAGCTAGTCAATCCCGGCTCAGAAATTCTGCAAAAACAGCAAGATATGGATGTGGAATTCGTTCTCGACGATTTATTAAAAATTGTGAGTTCCATACGTACCGGGAGCGATCGCATCCGCCAATTAATCTTGTCGCTACAGGATTTTTCCCGCAGCGATCGATCGGGCTGGCAGTTATTCGATGTTTCCGACGGTTTAGAAAATACTCTGTTGTTGTTGCAGCACCGCTTACCGGCTCGCGAGGGCAGGCGAGACATCAAGGTGATGAAAGAATTCGGCAATTTGCCACAGATTGAGTGTTATGCAGGTCTGCTCAATCAAGCTTTTCTGAATATTATCAATCATGTGATCGATGCTTTGGAAGAGTCTGCTCAAGAGTTGGAGGAGTTGGAATCAATCCAATTTAAGCCTGTGATTTTGATTAGCACTCAGGTAGTCGATGCTCAGCGGATTCGTATTGAGATTGCTGATAACGACATGGCAATCAGCAAAGATATCACAGCGCAAATTTCCGATCCATTTTTGGTTGCCAAACCGACCGGACCCACCATCCCATTGGGACTTGCTCTCAGCTATCGGATAATTGTAGAGCAGCACAAAGGAGAGTTAAAGTGTTTTTCGGAACCGGGTAAAGGTACTAAATTTAGGATAGAAATCCCGCTGCGTCACAGTTAATTAATAGTATTTATCCTTGAGTAGGGGCTGGTTTTTGAGATTATTGGTTTGAGTCAAAAATGGTTGTGAATCCGCCCCTACAATGACTGCACAAAAATTGAAAAATGTAAAATTTTGTATAGGAAAGGGCAGAAGTTACGAAAAATAGACGATAGTTTATGTTTAAGAGATGTCAAGCGTCCGCGAAAATAAAATTTAATTAGGTAAGAAAATGGTAGTAGCAGCACCAGTTCAATCCGGCAGTCAGTCGATTTTTCAAACTCGCTACGACAACTTTATCGGCGGCAAGTGGGTGCCACCAGTGAAAGGGACATACTCGGAAAACCTTTCTCCAATAACAGGAAAATCAATTTGTCAAGTCCCCCGATCGAGCGTCGAGGATGTAGAATTGGCACTCGATGCCGCCCACGCTGCGAAAGACAAGTGGGGTAAGACTTCCCCAGCCGAGAGGGCGCGGGTTTTAAACAAAATAGCCGATCGCATCGAAGAAAACCTCGATCGCCTCGCCATCGCCGAAACCTGGGACAACGGTAAACCAATTCGCGAAACCCGCGCCGCAGACATACCGCTGGCGATCGACCATTTCCGCTACTTCGCAAGCTGCATCCGAACTCAAGAAGGCTCGATCGGGGAACTCGACGAAACCACAGTCGCCTACCACTTCCACGAACCCCTAGGCGTCATCGGACAAATCATCCCCTGGAACTTCCCGATATTAATGGCCGCCTGGAAACTCGCCCCAGCCCTCGCCGCCGGAAACTGCGTCGTCCTCAAACCAGCAGGTCCCACCCCCGCCTCAATCTTGGTACTGATGGAAATCATCGCCGACTTAGTACCAGACGGCGCAATCAACGTCATAAACGGGCCAGGCGCCGAAATCGGCAAAACCCTCGCCACCAGTCCCCGGATTGCCAAAGTCGCCTTCACCGGCGAAACCACCACCGGCAGGCTAATCATGCAATACGCCTCCCAAAACCTCATCCCCGTCACCCTAGAACTAGGCGGCAAATCCCCCAACATTTTCTTTGAAGATATCTGCGCCCAAGATGATGAATTCCTCGACAAAGCAGTCGAAGGATTAGTCATGTTTGCGTTCAATCAAGGCGAAGTGTGCACCTGTCCCTCCCGCGCCTTAATTCAGGAGTCAATCTACGATCGATTCATGGAAAGGGCGATCGAACGCATCCGCCAAATCAAGCAAGACAACCCCTTAGATCCGACAACCGCCCTCGGCGCGCAAGTCTCCATCAACCAGATGGAAAAAATCGCCGAATACGTCAAAATCGGTCACGCCGAAGGCGCAGAATGCCTGATTGGTGGCGAAAGAAAAATCTTAGGCGGCGACTTGCAAGACGGCTATTATTTCCAGCCTACAGTCTTCAAAGGAAACAACAAAATGCGAATTTTCCAAGAAGAAATCTTCGGCCCAGTATTAGCAGTCACCACCTTCAAAGACGAAGCCGAAGCATTAGAAATTGCCAACGATACTCTCTACGGTTTAGGTGCAGGAGTTTGGACTCGCGACATCAACACCGCCTACCGCATGGGTCGCGCCGTTCAAGCCGGCCGCGTGTGGACAAACTGCTATCACCTATATCCGGCCCACGCAGCATTCGGCGGCTACAAATCATCTGGTATCGGCCGCGAAAATCACAAAATGATGTTAGATCACTACCAGCAAACTAAGAATTTGTTAGTCAGCTACAGCCCCAAAGCATTAGGTTTCTTCTAAGCCATATCAAACCCCGTACAACTAAAATTGCTCTAATTCATCTGCGTTAATCTGTGTTGCATCTGCCCTCATCTGCGGTAAAAAAAAGAGAATTTCGTAACCGCAGATGACAATTGATTGACGCGGATTCACGCAGATGTCGAGCTTCCATATTCCTTCTTTATTCTTCTAAAATGGAAACGATCGCAAAAGTCACCGCAACAGAAGCCGCTTTAAAATTAATCAACTATCTCAAAACTCAACACGGAGAATTGATGTTTCACCAATCCGGCGGCTGCTGCGACGGTAGTTCCCCCATGTGCTTTCCCGATGGCGAATTGATAATCGGTGATGGTGACGTATTGCTGGGCGAAATAGGCGGTTGTCCCTTTTATATTGCAGCGCAGCAATACAAATATTGGCAGCACACGCAGTTAATTATAGACGTGGCATCGGGACCCGGAGGCAGCGATTTTTCCCTGGAAGGGCCGGATGGAGAGCGTTTTATTACTCGTTCTCGCTTGTTTGCTAATGCTGATTAACTCTGTTTATCCTTAACTTGTCTGCAGTTTCTCTAAAAACATGAATTTGCTTAAGCCTGAAACCTGGTTTCTTTCATGGCAGCGAAAAAAACTATTTTTATTTAAGTTTTTATCTAAGTTTCTGGCGTGGGCTAACGACGACCAATTTTCTGACGAGGGCAAAAGCATCTTATTTTTAGAATACTTGCTGGACAAAAGTTTCAGCCATTATTTGAGTTTGGTTGCCCAAAATTAAACCCCTGATAGCGTAAAGCTTTCAGGATTTAGAGGCGTTTGCCCTGCTTTGCTGACTAATTTCACGGCTAGTGCGTTGATCTTCGTGGACAATCGGTAATCTTTCAGCTTGAAAATTTGCCAGAGCTTCTGCCATATTAGCACTAGACATGAGGTGTCGTGATAAAGACAAACCATCTTCCCAACCTGATGTCATACCTCTAGCGCGTGTCGGACTTTGCGCGTGAGCCGCGTCACCAATTAAGATAACACGGCCATCATATAGTTGAGGCAGGGGCTCAATGTCATAGGAATAACGACAGACAATATTTTCCAAAGGGGTTGACTCAATCACATTTCGCGCATCCTCTGGGAGTTTTGCCAATTCTTGGGGAGGAATAATGATATTAGTGGGTTGTAGTGTGCCTACTTCAAAATCGGCCAGATCCTTTTCCAGAAAGAAACCCCAATGAGTACGATTTGCACCAAGATCAACGAAATTGGCATAAATTCCTCGGTCGCGTACATAAAGCAAATAGTTTCCTTCTGGACAGAAGTTATTATCTGTTACAATTCCTCGCCATACTAGATCACCTAAATAACACAATTCTACACCCGGAACTACAAATTGACGAACCTTAGAAACTATTCCATCGGCACCAATTAACAGATCTCCTTCCCAGTGACTGCCATCTTTAAAGTGCGCGATCGCGCTATGCTCGGTTTGGGCGATCGACAATAATTCAGCATTAAAATGAATAGTGTCAGGGGGTAACTCCTCCAGGAGTGCTTCTAAAATAGCTTTGCGGGGTACCAGCATTCCTGGGAGTTGATTTTCCCCAGAGGTGACGGGTTTAGAATTGATGACATCGCCGCGGAGGTTGCGAAACTCGAATAATTTAACCGGAGCGCCTGAGTTAATAATTTTCTGGCTAATTTGAGGGTTTCCTTGATGCAGCGCTTCCATACCTGCTTGCACGATCATGATACCACCGCCATCGGTGCGCGGATGGGGTGCTTTTTCAAACAAGGTAACTTGAAATCCTTGTTGAATCAGCAAAATTGCCAGATAAACTCCTGATGCTCCGGCGCCGATAATACCTATCCTACTCTGGGACGAAAGCATTATTGCTTCTCCTGATTTAAGATTGCCGATCGGTTCTCAAACACTATTGTAATTAAGGAAAATCCAATTGGGGCGATCGCTCAATTGCGGATTGAGATTTTGCTGATAATAGCGACAGCTTGAAACCTGCAGCTATTATCAGTATCTGGGCTGATGCAGGATTAATTATTAATTGGCGACTTCAAAATTCACGAACTCAAAACTTAAGACTACTTTAAGCTTGAGTATTTTTAATGAGAGCCAATTCAATTTTGTCACCAGCCTTGTGACTCACTTGTGCGCGCAAACCTGGTCCAAAAAAAGTAGCTATTTTGTCTTGCTTTTCTTCCCAGACTTCGATCGGGATTAGTGGCGAATAAAACTCTAAAATTAACCCATAAGCACCATCAACATCAACTTCCCGCAACCCTTGTAGGAGGGGTCGTTCCTCGTCTGTCGGGGCCAGGCCCAAGCGCTCCAAAGCATCATCTAAGTGCGCGGGTTGACCGTAGCGAAATCGGGTGATATCTTTGCGGACTTGGTTTTGAGTATCTGTGGCCTGACTTTCTCGGAGGAGGAGAACTTCAGCAGAGGTAGGTTCGGTGAACTCCACTGGTTCGAGTTCGGCCGCTTTCAAGGCCAAACCTCCCAGCAACAGCGGAATTCCATAAAAAAAACCGGCTAGGTTGAGGGTTGGTTTGTCTGTGAAGTAGGCTGCGAACCCGACTGCTGCTATAATACCGCCCACAACTAAGGCTAGGTTTGCTAAAGAAATTTTACGTAACATATTAGTGAGGTAGTTAGCTCGAATCAACAAGATACTTTAATTATTATCTGTCAAAAAGTCTTGAATAAATTTAGTTTTTTTGCCAAAAGACCTGCAAAAACTGCTAGCATCTATGAGCGCGCTCGCGGTGTGCATCCACAGTCTTGTCTATAGCTTCAGAAGCTTATCCAGCCGGACTCGCCCGGGCGCGTTCGGGGTAAATATCCGTGTTAATTGCGCGGCGTTGGTTCCAGAAGGCAATCGAGATCGGCAGTATCATCAAAGTATACAGAGTGGCGCTCGCGATCGACACTCTTGCCCTTTCAACCATTTTTCGGACATGATTAAAGACGAAGACAAACAAACTGCAGGAGCAAACAAGTCGGTTCTGGAGCAGATTAACTCGCTCAAACGCGAAGATGAAAGGCTTTATAATATCTTAGCGATCGATGTCTGGGCCCTAGCCAAGACAATGGATGAATATCAACCGGGATTTTGGGCTGCTTTTATGAAAAACCGGGAGAAGGCCCTGAAGCGATTTTTAGCTGGAATGATGAAAAATAAACCCGCAGAGACCAAACGTCCGCCTTTTTTGCGCTGAAATCTGGCTGAACTTTTGCTGAAGTTTTGATGTACAATCAAACTATAACACAGACCCAAAAACCCTGAGCACGTTCATCACATCCAATATAAAAACAGTGAAGGATTTGCCCAGAAAGGTATGTCGGTGAATTAAGAATCCCCGTCTGTTGGCAGGGGAGAATGTCAAATATTTTTGTTAATACTAGCAAAGGCAAAAAAACAATGGATGCACAGACAATCAAAGAGCGCGTAGCAGAGATCGAGAGCAAGCGGGAATCCCTCGTGCGGCTGTTAGATCGATCGGACTTGGGAGCCCTGAGAATAGATGTGAGTCAGGCGATCGAAGAAATTGATGATCTCTTAGAAGAATTCAAGCGTACTTTTAACAGTTAAGTAGTTAGTGGTCATTAGTCAGTAGTCATTAGTCAGTAGTTGTCAGTGGTCATTAGTTGTCGCGCATTTAATTTGGATAGTTATGTTAGTAAAAATCTTGTGGGGTGGCCACCTTGCCCGCCCAAAAAGTGTAAATTAAATGCAGTACAGCTTAATAGCTAACAAGAACCTACACTGCTAACTGCAAATTTGACAACAGACAACTGACCACTGAAAACTAATGACTACTGACTAATGACTAATAACTAATGACTAATTCATCACCATATCGATCAAAATTTTGTGATAACCGTGCTATATTGTTTCTACAGCTTCACTCACGCTATGCAGATTTTGTGAATCCCAGAGTTTGCTAGAAAGTTGATAGAAGCCAAAACCCTTGCAGGACTTTGAAAAATCAATATGTACGTCAAAACACAATCCACACCTGAGACGGTTAAAGTTCAGTCCGATAACGGTACTCTCCGATTGCAGTTCAGTACCAAATACAATCCTATTTTTGGGGGCAAGCGAAAGCATCAGGGCTTAAGCCTGAAGGACACTCCCGAAAACTGGCAAAAGGCGATCGCGATCGCTTGGAGGATTGAAGGTGACTTACAGCACCCAGACTGGCAACAATTGTTTGACCCCAGCTTTGCCAAGTACGGCTTAAAAACCAAGTATGCTGCTGAACTCAAGCTGGCAGCACCGATTCCAGAACCAGAACCTGAGATGACTGTTGGGGCAATGTGGGAGGATTATTTGGAGTGGAAACAACCACAACTAGAACCAACTACTTTTAAATTGAATTATCAAATTGCGTTTACTAATGCTGTGAAAGGTTTAGTCTGGGATAACCGACTACGATCGCATACTATTGGCAGTTGCGGTTCGATCTGGGATAACCCTATAAACGCGATAGATATTGATCGATTCAAGCAATCTCCCTTGAGTTCTACGACAAAGCGCAAAGTCTTAGCAGCGCTGGCAGAGGCGTTTACCCGCTTACAATCACTAGGCAAAACCAAACTTTCGGCTAACCCGTTCATAATAATCGGAGGTATTACCGAGAACAAAACTGATAAGTACAAGTCAATAATTAACGCCAATGGTGAGATACAAGAATGGTGGAACACAAGCAACCATGACTTAACTTCAGAAGATACTGATACTCGTGCTTTTACCAAAGATGAACGTGACATCATTATCAAAGCTTTTTATGAATCCGATAAACTCGCTACCCGTCAAGCAGCACCTCTGATTGAGTTTCTGTTTTTAACAGGATGTCGCAGTGGTGAAGCCTTCGCTTTAAGGTGGCAAGATGTATGGAAAGGAAAAGATAATCAATACCTGGTAATTGGAAAATCCTACAATGGTAGGCTTCAAAACACGCAAGTTACGAAAACTAAAGAAATTCGATTGTTTAAGCTTTATCCTAAGCTTAACGACTTGCTGTTGCGTATCAAGCCTGCTGATGTTAAGTCTACTGACTTGATATTTTTCAACACTCAAGGTGCATCATATAACTCTGGTAGTTTAGACGCTGTTTGGAGAGAATATAGGGGGAAGAAAAACAATAAAATCTATACCTATCCCGGTGTAATTACTCGACTGGTAGAGGAAGGTAAAATCTCAGGCTACCTAAGCCCTTACCATACCAGGCACACATTTATCACCCTACAGGCTCAATCGGGTACAGATTTATTGCTATTGGCTACCGCCTGTGGTAATAGCGTAGAAGTAATTCAACGACACTACCTCGGTATTGATACCACCGTTGAGATGATAGATATCTAGCCCTACTCCCACCCTACCGACCGCCCCCTAAAAAGGGCGGTTTTTTTATTGGCGATCGTCCTGCACGGAAGAAGAAAACTTTCACTCACGCTATGTGTATGGTGTGAATCAAAACGTGATTCTCTATAAATGAGAGTATTTAAGTGCATTTTTAAGCTTAGCCGCCTAAGTTAGGCGGCTACTTGTATAAAAAGACTGAATATGACCGATTTTGAGGGTTGACGCGAGGCGCAAAATACTGCGATCGTAAAAAGTGAGAGACAGCCACACAGCCACCGGGTTGCACCCCGATGACTGCTGTTTTCTCAATTGGTCTAAGCAATTGAGAGCTTTATTATGTCACAAAATCTTTGTGCGAGCGACCCCCGATCGCAATTTTTAACGTACTCGTGGGACGCTCCTCTGGCGCTTCGTTGGTATCGGGATGCCGTGTTTGACGGTATTTCCCATACGGTAGCGCTTCAGGTTCTTACTGTTTGCCGTAGCGCCCACTGGCTGCACTACTACCAAGCTCCGGTGCTACTGCCAGAACAGGTAGATGCCATTTACACCGTCGAGCCAAAAACTACAGACAGGTTAATTCGCAATTTTGAAGGGCAACTAACAAGTGACGGGCTTTTTGCTTGCCCGGAGACATTCTTGCAGCACTCGGAACCCGTATTAGGGCTGTGTTGGATAGGTAAACCTCATCTTAACTACCTGTTGCCCCCACGAGCCGTGCTTAAGCTGGCTTGTTGGATGCCAGCCACTATCAACACCATGCGGGCTTTGGATTATGTTGACGATATTGCTTCTGCGTACTACGAGCCACTACCCGAATGCGTGAGGATGACTCAACACTACCAGGCAGTAGAACGGCGAACCGCTGCTAAAGATAGATTGGCGATGGTTGCGGAGGCGCAAGAGCGAGGAATCTACGCTTACGCCAAGCACTTTGGTGACATAAAGTCTGGAGTTACTTGGAAGCGGCTACTTACCCACTACGAACGGGGCGGACAGTTCCCGCCTACACGGGAGGAGCTAAACGACATATTGCTTGAGTTTTAACTACCTTCATTTCTAGGGTTAGCCGCCTAACACGGGCGGCTATTCGTGGGAAAGGACTTACTTGCTCAGGTAATAAGTCTTTTCTTTTATTCACCTGTGTCACGTGATTGAAAACACTTAGCTGTCGAGAATAAACAATGGAAATTGAAACTACCCCTTGGTACGAAACGAGAAGCCTTATCTCACCTCAAATTGAGATGATTCAAAAAGACGGGATGATTCAGTACAAGGACTCATTCTTAAAAAAGGAAAGTCCAAAAAACGCAACAGTCAAAGCAAGATTTATCCACTACAACGCGAATTACGTCAAATATTGCTTCCTTAAGGAGTTTTACCAGCTTCTGTTTGATGGGGTTAGGCAGGAGGGGTTTAAAGGTGACAGCAACGAGCTAGTTGCCTTGCTAGCTGAGGTCACAACCGAGTTTGCTCAATACTGCCAAGAACAGCCCTC
>NZ_JANMZH010000569.1:0-1598 GCF_031383065.1 Microcoleus sp. OTE_8_concoct_300
CTGGGTTTTACTGGAAAGAGGAGTTTAGTTCCGCCCGATATTTGGGTGCTATTAGTGTGATTACAGCATCGGGTACAGCATCACTACTTGTGTCTGAGGGGGCTGTGATTTAGTGGGTGAGCTAATAGATTTGAGTTCTCAAATTCCAGATAGCAGGATACCTGGTGGAATTGCGAGGGATGCCGAATTAGCGGCGGCTATGGCCGCTCACGTCGGCGCAAGCGACTCTCATCCTATTTACTTGACTGAGGTCGAGGGGGATTTAGGTACCGACAAACCCTTACAAAGCTGATTTCTGGTCAATTGTCCGCCCCTGATCAAGGCGGAACGGTAAATATTCCTCACGGATTAGATGTTAATAAAATTCTCGCAGTTGTAGGGAGGATAGAGCTAACTTCGGGCCAAGCAGCCTTTGCTGGTTCGGGATTGCCTAATGCAGGATTTTTCTTGTGGTTGGCTTCTACACATATTGTTGTCACGAATTTGGTTGCCAATAGTTTCCTTATTCGTAGTAAGCCTCTTACTCTGTTGATTACTCATCTACCTTGACTCATGCCAAGTGAACCGCTAATAACCAATTTCTTTGGGGCTGGATTTACGCAGACCGCGACTAACTTGACAATCCTAAAGAATGACTAGATAGCCCCGGTCGGTCTGACTCCCAGTTATGATTTTACTCCTGCTGCAAACAACCGCAGCGAGCAATTAGCTCTCGCATTGATTTTGCGGTGGCTGCGAAATCAAGACCAAAGTACAGATTCTCAATTCATTATTAAACCATTCGAGCAAACTCTCGAATTTCGATTCAATAAGTGGCAGCGAAGGTATTTTAGTGAGATTGAGATTTTCCAAGATGACACTGTTTCTACGTTCCCTAATCCCAACTTGATTTAGTATGGCGATCGACAAACCTCTTACTGCATTTTTTGGTGCTACGGCAACCCAAACAGCGACGAGTGTAACCTTCACTAAGGCTGATTTGCGAAGTTCACGAACTCCACCAGCTTTTACAGCTTTGGCACCTCTTGCTGTGAATACTGCCGAAAGTATAGTCGCTGCTGTTTTGTTGCGTTCTTGGGAGGAGCAAGATACTAGCCAAGATTCTCAATTATCTATTTTTGGGCCCGAGGTTTCATTAGTGGAAGTTGTCTCGGATGGGGTTGCGAGACCTTTTGAGCAGTATGTTTTTCAAGTGAGGATTTTGGTGCCGCGAGGTGTGGCAATGCCGAATCCGAATTCTATTTAGTTTAGGTAAATAACAGGTAAAAAATTATGGCAGCAGCAGAGCAACCGGTTTACGGGCAATACGATCCAGCATCAGGTGGTTATACGGCGATTGGCGGGCCTCAAATTAGTTCTGTCAAGGTGATAGGGACTGTGACATCGGGCCCTCCAAAAATTATCAATCCTGAGACAGGTAAGGAATACCCGCCTAATTTTGTTCCAAACGAACAAGCGAAAGGAACTCACGAGATGTGGACACCAGGTTCTTCTCTTGCTGAGTCGAATAAACTGCAAGTGGCTCGGCTAAACGAGTACACTCGAGCTGCGATAGAAGCAGCGTGGAGACCTACAGAGGAAAAGATAGTTAAAGAACA
>NZ_JANMZH010000582.1:0-6352 GCF_031383065.1 Microcoleus sp. OTE_8_concoct_300
CGCGGTGTATGCGGGGACAGCTATTTTCCTGGGTGCTATTTTTGCCCAAAAAGCTTGGTTGCTGTTGCAGACTCCAGAGGATAAGATTGTTGCGCGATCGCTCTTTAAATACTCTATTCTGTACCTGATGCTATTGTGCGCGGGAATAGTGGTTGACAGTTTGCCTGTGACTCATAACTTTACTACTGCTGTTGTACAAAATGTGCAAACTTTGATTAGTGCAGTTGTGATGTAGTCTTCTGTTAAATTGCCATTATTAAAATAAAGCCCGCACCTTGCGGGTTTTGTTTATGGTAAAATAGCAGTAGTCATTCTCCCATCTGCGTTAATCTGCGTTAATTTGCTTTAATCTGCGGTTAAAAAAAGAGTAAATGAACAGGAAAGAAATCATTAAACTAAATGCTGACTATGGTAGCCACCAGCGTGTAAAATTAAAACAGGAGCAAAGTTCTGATGGCTGAGAATACCGTGAAAGTAGACATCTCATTTCAATCACTGCTGGAAGCTATTTCGTCACTGGGAATTGCTGAAAGATACAAGATATGGGAATTTTTGGAAGCTGAATTATTCTCGAATGAGGACGATTCTCCAGAAGACATTGCCGAAATTGAAGCTGCCCGTGCTGACTACAAAGCTGGAGATTACACAACTTTCGATCGATACATGGCACAACGGGCAAATAAATCGGGATGACTTACACCATCCTTGATGAACCTTTAAAGACAGTGACAGTTAATTTTAAAATCTTAACTATACTCATAATAGATGAAAACCATAGAGAGGCGAACTGGTTATGAACTGGAAAGCACAAATTCACTCAAATCCTAAAATTCTGCTTGGCAAGCCTGTAATTAAGGGAACACGAATATCAGTGGAGTTTATTCTAGGGCTATTTTCAGAAGGTTGGACACAGCAACAAGTTCTAGAAAACTACCCAACGCTTAATGCTGAATCTCTACAAGCTGTGTTTGCTTTCGCTGCGGAGAATCCCAATGAAAGTTAAATACGATGCAGAAGCAGACATTCTGATTTTTATCTTACGTGATGCGTTTCCAGCCAATGCTATTTCTGAACCTGGAGGCGTGATTGTCAGTTATGACGAAGCTGAGGAACCAGTTAGCATCGAATTTCTCAATGCCTCCAAACGTCAACTGTTTAATCCTCAAGAGCTCATACTAACGATCGCAACTTAGTTGATGCGCTTTATCGAGGTGGCATCGCAGAATTATATCGCGGTGTGAATTTCGAGGGATAAATGAGGTAAGCTAGAGACAAAGGTTTCAAACAATTTTAACCAATGCCAGCATCCGTTGCTTATTTGTTTGACAGAATTACAGTGAACCCAAGACAATGTGGGGGTCGTCCCTGCATCCGGGGAATGCGGATTCGAGTCATCGATATCCTAGAGTTGCTAGCTGCTGGTTTGAGTTTTGAACAAATTATCGAAGAATTGCCAGACTTGGAAATTGACGATATTAAAGCTGCACTTCTGTATGCAGTCCGCAAACTTGATCGTCCTGTTTTGGTCGTATGACTATTTGGTTGAATGCTCATTTATCGCCAGCCATTGCTGTGTGAATTACTGCTACTTTTGGTGAAATACATTAGCGATCGGCGGTATTTTTCTATTGTATTGGGTATTGTACCGCAACTGCGATACAATTATAAGTTATCTCGCTGTGCCTAATATTATGGCGGGCCAGAACCAGAATTAGATAAAATTGAAAACTATGATGCCCCCTGGACTTTCAACGTACCTATTGGAAATGGAACATAATTTACGAGCAGAAGACAGCGACAAATGGTTTTACCGCTATCCGAAAAGTGCTCACCACTTATTAGCAGCTATATGTTTCCGCGAGAATTCTCAATCAATATGGGAAGAAACAAAAACGATACTGCTGCCACCTATCGGCTTCTATTACTCGATTTTCCATCTTTCAATGGCACTGCTATTTTTGGATTACCAGACAGACACGAATGAATTGAAGCGCATCAAACACGCAACCTTGAAAAATCTCATAAATCAAAGGTTAATACAAAAGCGATTATTGTCTAATACTTACTTGGATGAGTTCCAGCGCCTACAAGACATTAGGAAATATGCGAACTATAATTTCGGATCTAAAGTCCCAAAGTACGAATATCTGCAAATAGCAGACGCTTTTTATGCGACCACAGGCGAATGCTTCGACAAGGTGATAGACTTGGTACATCCTATCCAAAGAAAGATCGATACGTTCTATTCTGTCCATATGAGCATCCAAGCCGCAATCGGTGATGGGTTCGGTGACGATCTTATGCGAATGTATTTGCCGAAAGTCGCAGAAGAAAAAGTTATCGCATATTTATTACTGAAGAATCTGACGACCTAAATCTACAACAGCGAGATAACATCCACCTGTATGCCGACCGGATAAAGTGGATCGGTTGAGTCCGAAAGCCTGCTAGTGGCGGGTGAGGCGGAACGTTAGACCGCTAAATCTGAGTTGGTAGCAGTAAAACCGAGAATAGGTTTCCAAGTTATGGATACAATAGTATGAAAAGATAACAGAAATCGCGAGAGTTTCCCATGCCCAATCCATTTTCGGGAATGAATCCCTACCTCGAACAACCAGAGTATTGGTCTGATTTCCACAATCAATTGGTGGCGGCAATTGCTCGACAGCTCGTCCCCAGACTCGTTCCAAAATATCGCGTGGTAACGGATAAATGGGTGTATAAAATCGCCGGTCCGACAGCAATTGCAATTGGTAGACCAGATGTCAGCGTGCAGCAGAACCGAAGAAATGCGCCAGCGAATACAGATTCTTTTGAAGGATCTATTGCTGTTTGCCCGTTGCCAGAACCCGTTAAAGTAACAGTTCCAGTGCTCCAAGAAATTCAGCAATCCTATATCGAAGTAAAAGATGCTGCAACTCAAGAAGTGGTGACGGCGATCGAAGTCCTTTCCCCTGCGAATAAGTTGGGAGATGGCCGTAAAAAATATACAGCAAAGCGACAGAAAATTTTAGAGAGCCTCACTAATTTGGTGGAAATAGATTTGTTGCGCGAAGGTATTCCCTTGCCTGTAGAAACTGGAAACGTTCAGAGTCACTATCGCATCTTGATTAGTCGATCCAAAATTCGTCCGATCTCCGATTTGTATCCCTTTAACTTAGGCGATCGCATTCCGGCATTCTTGTTGCCTTTGCGATCGGAAGATTTAGAACCGATATTGGACTTGCAATCGCTGGTTGACGAACTGTACGAGCAATTGGGATACGATTATTTCATCGATTACGATCGCAATCCACCATCCCCTTGGTTAAAATCAGAGATGACGGACGTTTTGTCAATCGATCGGCGATCGCTCTCTTAGTTTTTCAAGGCTTGTGGCGATTGAATCCGTCTAGGATAAGAAGTAGTTAGAGTCTAAAAAAAATTATGGCAGTTGTAGCAGTTAAAACTTACATAGAGTATCGGAATGATGCCTATTGGGTTGAAGGAACTCGGATTTCTCTTGACTCGATCGCCTATGCTTTCCAACAAGGATTATCGCCCGAAACTATTGTTCAGTCTTTCCCACTACTGACACTGGAACAGGTTTATGGTGCGATCGCCTTTTATCTAGGCAACCGCGCTGAAATCGACGCTTACCTAGCCGCCGAAGAAGGTGCATTTGATGCCATGCCTCAACCTCTACAAACCAGCGATCCAGCTTTGTACAACAAACTGATTGCAGCTAAAGCAGCAAGACAGCAGGTGCGATCGTGAATATTCGCTACCAAGCTGATGCTGACTTGAATCAGGCAATCGTCACAGGATTACTGCGACGAGAATCTACAATCGACTTTCAAACTGCCTTTGCTGCTGGGTTAGAAGGTGTTAAAGATTCCGACGTGCTGGCAATTGCAGCACAGCAAAGACGTGTTCTCGTCAGCCACGATCGAAAAACAATGCCCTCCGAATTTGCTGAGTTCATTACTACTAATCAGAGTGCTGGAGTCATTATTGTTTCCCGAAAAATACCGATAGAAGTTGTCATCGAAGAACTACTCTTGATTTGGGCAGCATCTAGTGCAGAGGAAGGGGTCGATCGTATTGCTAAGCTACCCCTTTGATGCACACTAAGGATCGCGAATTAAATAACTTACAATTTTAATTATTATTGTGGGATGGGCGTCCCGCCCGACCAAAAAGGACGGGCGGGACGCCCATCCCACAAACTTGTGGAAGTTATTTAATTCTCATTCCTTAATTTACTGTTTCCAAGTGATTCTCTTATAGCTGCTATTTTTAATAGTCATAATCTGAGTTAATCAGCAGTAATATCATGTCCGGTCGAGTGACCGCGATTTTTGTAGGGGAGGGTTCGCCAACAATACCTGCCAATAATTGACCATCTCAAAAACCCGCCCCGACCGGGATATTATGGTTAATCGATCGGACATGATATAAAAAAAGCTCCTGACGTTAAGCAGGAGCCTTTTTTAATTAGACAATCAAATCAGAAATAAATTCGATCGATTAGTCTAAGTCTGGCATAGCCAGCACTGGTTCATTTTCGCGATCGATACCCTTCTCAAAGCCAGCGACAGCCGCGCGAGCGCGACCAGCGTGCCACAAGTGACCGACCAAGAAGAAGAAACCCATCACAAAGTGGAAACAGGACAGCCAAGAACGAGGAGAAGTGAAGTTAAACGAGTTAACTTCAGTTGCCACACCGCCCACAGAGTTCAAAGAACCCAAAGGAGCGTGAGTCATGTACTCAGCCGCGCGGCGAGCTTGCCAAGGCTGAATGTCATTCTTGATTTTGTTCAAGTCCAAACCATTAGTACCGCGCAAGGGTTCCAACCAAGGACCTTGGAAATCCCAGAAACGCATCGTTTCACCGCCGAAAATGATTTCGCCAGTAGGAGAGCGCATCAGGTATTTACCCAGACCGGTGGGGCCTTGTGCAGAACCGACGTTAGCACCCAAGCGTTGGTCGCGGATCAGGAAGGTCAAAGCTTGCGCTTGAGAAGCTTCCGGGCCCGTCGGGCCGTAGAATTCGCTGGGGTAAGCAGTGTTGTTGAACCAGACAAAGCAGCAAGCGATGAAGCCCATCAGGGACAAAGCGCCCAAGCTGTAAGACAGGTAAGCTTCGCCAGACCAGATTAAGGCGCGGCGAGCCCAGCCGAAAGGCTTGGTCAAAATGTGCCAAACACCGCCAGCGATACAAATCAGGCCAAGCCAGATGTGACCGCCGATAATGTCTTCCATGTTGTTGACGCTGACAATCCAGCCTTCGCCACCAAAAGGAGAGCGAACCAAGTAGCCAAAAATCACAGCCGGGTTCAGAGTGGGGTTCGTGATAATACGCACGTCGCCGCCGCCCGGAGCCCAAGTGTCATAGACACCGCCGAAGAACATGGCCTTAGCCACCAGCAGCAAGCAACCGCCACCCAACAAAATTAGGTGATAGCCGATGATGTTGGTCATCTGGTTCTTGTCTTTCCAGTCGTAGCCGAAGAAAGAAGAGTATTCTTCGAGAACTTCTGGGCCGCGAACGGCGTGATAAATGCCGCCCAAACCGAGAACAGCAGATGAAATCAGGTGAAGAACGCCGACTACGAAGAACGGGAAGATATCCGTAACTTCACCGCCGGGGCCGACGCCCCAACCCAAAGTAGCGACGTGGGGCATCAAAATTAAGCCCTGTTCGTACATGGGCTTTTCTGGGATAAAGTGAGCGACTTCAAACAAAGTCATTGCACCGGCCCAGAACACGATCAAGCCAGCGTGAGCGACGTGTGCGCCCAGCAGTTTGCCAGAGAGATTGATTAAACGAGCGTTGCCAGACCACCAAGCGAACCCGGAGGATTCTTGGTCGCGACCGCTTGCGTAGGAATTAGAGAGCGTTACCACCCGGTAGAACCTCCAACGATTTTAGATTTTGGATTTTGGGTTTTTTTGTTCCCTAGTAGGGCACGGTATCACCGCGCCTGCGCCGGGGAATAGGGATTTGGATTTCAGATTAATTTAAAACAATTAAATTAATCTGAAATCCAAATCCAGATTTTTTTAAAGTGCGTTACCGCGAGGCAGAACTTCTTCAGGGAAGATGAAGTTTTCGTGGGGTTGGTCCGTAGGAGCCATCCAAGCACGAATGCCTTCGTTAAGCAGAATGTTCTTAGTGTAGAACGTTTCAAACTCAGGATCTTCAGCAGCGCGTAATTCTTGGGATACGAAGTCATAGGCGCGCAGGTTTAATGCTAAACCGACGATGCCAATGGAGCTCATCCACAAGCCTGTGACAGGTACGAACAGCATGAAGAAGTGCAACCAACGCTTGTTGGAGAAGGCAATTCCGAAGATTTGCGACCAAAAA